>NZ_VMMK01000016.1:0-34760 GCF_013277255.1 Streptococcus sp. 2154 | reverse complement strand
TAGTAAATCGAACGTGAAAATGTCCCATTTGATAAAATAGTCGTATGAAAAGGATCCAACTGAATATGAATGAAACGAAAAAATATCTTGTGATAAAAGCTATAGACCAAGGAAAGAAAACAAATAATCGAGCCTGTGTCGAACTGAACCTTTCTAAAAGACAAAGCAATCATCTGCTACTAGCCTATCAACAGAAAGGAAAAGAAGTCTATTTCAGCAGAAAGACGAAAGCATTCGTTATAAAAGAAGTTGACGGTGACATCTACCTCAATATCGCTGACAAGATCTATCACACAAAGGAGCTACTAGTTCATGAACTCTATTCGAAAAACTTTGAACCAGAACCAGAACAAAAAAAGAAAGACGCAAGTATATCCCTCCACAAACCCATCCGTGGAAACTCACATCTTTCAAACAATATCTTCAGAAAAATAAAAAGGATTATGAAGAGTTTACTAGTGAGGAGCTTGATTCTCCTCAGCTACAAGTATAATCTATTTCTCGCTAAATGGGAAGCTGTTCCTTAAAGGAAATCACTCTATCCCTTACATTTAGGAGAGAGAAAGCAAGGAGTCTAAGACAAGCATTTCATTTGACAAAACAGCTTCAAGGGTTCCTCGTATCAAATAAAATCAAAATAATTGCCCTCAATCTCACCATTTTTTTGGGACATCATCACTTTCGATTGACAATTCTTCAGTGAAATGAGTTTGTCACAAATCTCAAACCAGCTAAAAGTAGTTCATAAATAAATGCCAACTTCCTTTCTCTATCTGTAAGATACTCATCAGATTATATAGTCTAGGAAGTAAGAGTTCTTTTTTATCCCTTTTTTTGTAATAGGCGTACCTCTCACTACTAATTACTTGCAATAATACCCGTATAACTTTTACAGCGGTGTTAGTTTAGTTCCTTCATAATATCGATGTTAACTTTTAACACAGACACCCTATCTTCACCTAGAAATCCAAAAATTTTTGTTACTGTATGCTTGTCAATGATTTCTTCCAGTCTAGGCAAGCTAATACCTGTTGTCTTAGAAATACGGGGGAGTTGTAGTTTAGCACTTTCTGGACTGATTTCTGGATCCAATCCCGAAGCCGATGTTGTTACCAAATCAGCAGGGATATCTCTGATTGAAATAGTTGGGTTTTCTTCTATGAGAAGAGACAGTTCCTTTTGAACACGTACTTTTAGTTCAGGATTACTAGGAGCCAGATTTTGGGAACCAGAAGTAATATCCCGCCTTTGTCCACTTGGGTCTCCTTCGCTAAGGTAAGTATTATACTGAATAGCAGATGGTCTACCATGCAGAAAAGCAGCTGACGAAAATTCTTGCCCAATTAAAGCCGATCCAATAAGCTTCCCATCCTGCTTAATTTGACTACCATTGGCTTGAACAGGAAAAATAAACTGCCCTAATCCGGTAATCAGCAAAGGGTAAAATAATCCACAAACCGCCCCAAATAAAAGACTTAGTCGGACAGAACGTCTGATATGTATAAATATTTTTCTCATGATTGTTATTCATTCCTTTCATGTTCAACCCAAGGAAAAGACACTGATTCTTTTAAACGTAAAGCAATGTAGATAAGTTTCAATCTTATTCCTCTAAATATTATATTATATTAAACTAATCTTATCAGGATAAACCCAATAGATACAATAATGGAGTAATACTCATATCAATGATTTTAATTCCAATAAACGGGATGAAGACTCCACCCAAACCATAAATCAGCATGTTATGAGCCAAAACTTTTTCTGACCTTTGAGGCTTATAAGAAACTCCTTTCATCGCAATCGGAATTAGAAGAGGAATAATAATGGCATTGAAAATCAGAGCCGATAAAATTGCGCTGGAAGACGTTGATAATGACATGATATTTAACGATTGCATTTGGGGGATACTGGGCATAAAAATAGCTGGAATAATGGCAAAGTATTTGGCAATATCATTAGCAATTGAAAAAGTGGTTAAAGCTCCTCGCGTCATTAATAATTGCTTTCCAATTTCAACGATATCCAGAATCTTGGTTGGATCGCTATCTAAATCCACCATATTAGCAGCTTCTTTAGCAGCACTTGTTCCAGAATTCATAGCAATACCGACATCTGCCTGAGCTAGTGCTGGGGCATCATTAGTCCCATCTCCTGTCATCGCAACAACTTTTCCTAAGCGTTGTTCTTTTTTAATAGCTTCAATTTTATCTTCTGGCTTGCATTCAGCGATAAAGCTATCAACGCCTGCTTCTTGAGCTATGGTCGCAGCGGTAAGAGGATTATCACCGGTACACATAATAGTTTTAATTCCCATTGCCCGTAGGCGAGCAAAACGCTCAACTAAACCTGGTTTGATGGTATCCTTGAGAGCAATCACTCCCAAAATATTCTGCCCCTCCACTACTGCCAGTGGAGTTCCCCCAGCTGAAGCAATTCTTTCACTGATAGACTTCAAATCTTTCGGAATCACACCACCTTTACCTTTAATATAGCGACTTATAGCATCTGTGGCACCCTTACGTATCATTCCCCCATCAACAAAGTCTATCCCACTCATTCGTGTTTGAGCAGTAAAATCAATAAAGGTCATATCTTCAGAAATAGGAGGAATACTTGCCCCATATTCTTTAGCAAGCTTAACAATTGATTTTCCTTCCGGTGTATCATCCTGTAGAGAACTTAGCATAGCTGCTCTTATTAAAGACTCTTGACTAACACCATCTACAGGAACAAAATGAGCAGCCATACGATTTCCAAAGGTAATGGTTCCTGTTTTGTCCAAAATCATAGTATCCACATCACCACTAGACTCCACTGCTTTTCCTGACATAGCAATCACATTAAACCGTGTAACGCGATCCATACCTGCAATTCCAATTGCTGACAGCAGACCTCCAATTGTTGTTGGAATTAAACATACGGTCAATGCCACAAGAGTAGTAACTGTAATCTTTATGTGCAAAGCGCTAGCAATCGGGTACAAACTTCCAATTACCATTAAGAATATAATTGTTAAGCTGACTAGCAAAGTATTCAAGGCAATTTCATTAGGGGTTTTTTGCCGAGAAGCACCCTCTACCAAGGAAATCATTTTGTCCAAGAAAGACTCTCCAGCACGTGAGGTCATTTTCAACTTAAGCCAGTCACTAGCAAGAGTTGTCCCTCCTGTTACAAAAGCAAAATCACCACCAGGTTCTTTGATCACCGGAGCTGACTCTCCTGTAATAGCTGATTCGTCTACAGAAGCAATTCCTTCAATAACTTCACCGTCACCAGGAATTAATTCTCCTACCTTAACCAGAACGATATCTCCTTTTTGCAAGGCTGTGGCCTCAATAGTTTCTTCAAGAAGGGTCTGACCATCATTGTCAAAATAGAGTCGTCTAGCTGTCATATTTTCTTGCGTCTTTTTTAAACTTTCAGCCTGTGCTTTTCCTCTTCCTTCCGCAATGGATTCAGCAAAATTAGAAAATAATAAAGTTAAAAATAAGATCACTGCTACTATGCCATTATACAATTGACTACTTTGGCTATCTTGTTGAGCATCAACGGGGATAATTGTTAAAAAGAAGGTCAGAACAAAACCAACTTCAACTACAAACATTACTGGATTTTTAATCATGTAACTAGGGCGAAGTTTTACGACCGCTCCTTTAAGGGAACTGAGTAGTATCTTTTTTGTCAGAAAGTAAGTTTTCTTTGAAATCATAATAAACCTCATTGAGTTAGAAATTCAGCTAAAGGTCCTAGTACAAGGACTGGTAAGAAAGTTAAGGCTGATATAATCAACACTATCACACCTAAAATAATGGCAAAAGTCCCCGTATCTGTTTTTAAAGAACCTAGGGAATCATTCACATGTTGCTTAGTCATTAACGAACCAGCAATCGATAGCTGAAGAATCAAAGTCACATAGCGTCCAAAAAACATAGCTAATCCTGTAGATATATTCCAGAATAAAGTATTGTCTTTTAGTCCTTCAAATCCCGATCCGTTGTTAGCAGAAGCTGAGGTAAATTGATAAATCACTTGTGATAAAGAATGAAATCCTGGATTGGTAACACTGTTAAATCCTGCTGGCAATGAGACAGCTACTGCTGAAAAACCTAGAATAATCATAGGGTGAACCATGATGGCTAAAGCAATTAAAGTCATTTCTTTACCTTCAATTTTTTTTCCTAAATAAACAGGTGCACGCCCAATCATTAATCCACAAATAAAAACAGTAAGAAGAACGTACAGCATCATATTCATTATTCCTACACCTTTACCGCCAAATATAACATTGAGCATCATGTTAATCATAGCTACTCCACCACTTAGAGGAGTCAAAGTATCGTGCATATTATTCACGGAACCCGTTGTAAAAGCCGTTGTTATTTCTGTAAACAGACCAGACATTGGAATACCGAACCTAACTTCTTTACCTTCCATACTTCCCATTGATTGATTCAAACCCAATTGATGCAAGACAGGATTTCCTCTACTTTCTGACCAAACAATAATGGATAAACCAACAAAAAATAAGAATAGCATAACAATCAGAAGCGGTCTTGCCTGTCCTCCTAGTTTAATAAACGTAGATTTAGTGGACTTATAAGAAACTTTCTGTACAGATTCAAAGGGATGATCTTCCTTTTTCCTAGATGAAACCATATGACCAAAAACAACTACCATAGAACCTGGTAACAACATCATAGATAGCATTTCAATAATATTTGTGATTACATTAGGGTTTTCAAAGGGAGTTGCTGAATTTGCTGCAAAAAAACCACCACCGTTGGTTCCCAAGTGTTTAATAATTTCAAGAGAAGCGACCGGTCCCATTATAAGACCTTGTAAATTGCCCTCCAAAGTAGTCGCATATAACTCTTTTGATAGTGTTTGGGGAACCCCCTGTGAAATAAGTAACAAAGAGCCTATTATTGAAAAAGGAAGCAACACTCGAGTAATCACCCGAACAAAGTCAACATAGAAATTCCCCATGTCTTGATACTTGCCTGATACACCTCTGATAAAAGCCATAGCAGCAGCATAGCCTGAAGCAGCTGAGGTAAACATCATAAAAGTAATGACAACCATCTGACTAAAAAAAGACAAATCCCTCTCACCAGCATAATTTTGTAAATTAGAATTGGTGATAAAAGATATGACTGTATTGAAACTCAGGCTTGATTCTAATGAACCAACACGGGTGGGGTTCAAAAAGAAAAAGGCCTGTGTTCTTAGGATTACATAAGCCACTAGAGCCATAACAGCATTAGTTAAAATAAGGGCTACAGCATACTCCTTCCAAGTCATTCCTTTTTTGTCCACATCAAGCAACTTATAAATCCACCTATCAATAGGATCCATAATGGGATCTGCAAAAGTTTTTTGCTGGCTAGCTATATGGTAAAGATACTTTCCAGTTGGTAATATAATAATACAAGCCAGTACTAAGACAAATATGATTTGTAACATCTCACATTCCTCCTAAAATCTCTCCGGGTGTAACAGAGCATAAAATAAATAACAGATTAATAAACCAAAAATTATTCCTAATACTATCATAGTACACTCTCCCTCTAATCACCTTTAAGGTGCTTATCACACCAAACAATAAAACCAATCATTAACAAAAAAATAAAAAATAAAACTAGAAACATTATGAAATCTACTAGCATTGTATCCTCCTTCAAGAATATAATCATTCTACCACGAAAAGTATAAAAATGATATAAAGATTACGGATATAAAATAAAGATTATATAAAGATTGTCTCCTAAAATAACCTAAGACAACCTATCCTAAGACTTGTTTCAAATAGCTGCCAAGAAATTACAAATCAGGTGAATAAAATTCTTTTTGGATTATTTGTCATCATAATTTTCAATCTTAATCATACGATAACCGATACCAATATGAGTTTGAACCATTTTAGAGTAACCCAATCCTAATTCGATTTTTTTTCGCAATGTATTAACAAAAACTCTCAAAGCAGAAAAATCTTCCTCATAATATCCCCAAATTTCCTTGACAATAAAACGATAAGTCAACACTCTATCAACATTCTCTGATAGAAGACAAAGCAACTTATACTCAATCGGGGTTAAGTGAATTTCTTGGTTATTAACAAATACACGATTAGATAAAAAATCAACATGTAGCCAGCCATTAGTAAAAGATGATTTTTCAGAATTACCGTCACTTTGTTGATTAATCTGCTTTGACCTCCTAAGACTAACTCTTAACCGAGCGAAAAGCTCATCAATGCTAAAGGGTTTCGTCAAATAATCATCTGCCCCAGCATCAAGTGCATCAATCTTGTCACTTTCTTCTCCACGTGCACTAACAACAATAACAGGTAGCTGTGAAAAGCTACGAATCTTGTCAATAATGTCTTTACCATCCATATCTGGCAAACCCAAATCCAATAATAATAAATCTGGAAATTGCGAAATGATCTGACGCAAAGCTTCCTCTCCAGTCCGAACTGATACATAATGATAACCTTCAACTTCCATTGCTAAGGATAAAAGTCTGTTAACGGAAGAGTCATCTTCACAAATTAAAATCTTAACATTTTCATTTTTCATGTAATACATTCACCTCCGCTAGTGGTAGTGTAAATCCAAAGATAACTCCTTTAGGAGTATTGTCATGGACGTAAATAGTCCCCCCATGTGCTGTAATAATACTCTTACATAAAGATAATCCTATACCTAGGCCTCTTTTACCATCGGATGCCAAATTTTCTGATGTATAAAAAAGGTCAAAAATCTTTTCTTTTGCTTGATCGTTAATACCAGGACCATCGTCAGAAACCTCAACCACCAGGTTCTGATCCTTTCTATTACTCGTCAATGTAATTAAAGATCCTTCATGCGTATATTTAACTGCATTGTTAATGATATTAACCAGTACTTGCACAATCAAGGGAGCATCCATTTTAGCTATTAATAAATCATCTGATAAAATTAAAACAAAGTCATGATTCTTAATATGTTGATCCACATGTTTCAAAGCTTCTTCAATCAACTCATCGAAAACATTTATTCTTAATGAAAGAGTAGTATCATTATCCAATTTAGTAATTGACAATAAATTTTCAATCAGATTAATCAACCACATAGAGTCATCGTAAATATAGGCAGCTAATTCTATCATACGCTGTTTCTCCATAATTCCCCCCGTCTCCATCATTAATTTAGACTGACCTGATATGCTTGTAAGTGGAGTTCTCAAATCATGTGAGATTCCCCTTAACAAATCAACCCTTAACTGTTCTTTTTGTATTTTAAGTTCCATTTTTTGTTGTTCTTCGCGTAATGCTTCTTTTTCTAATGCCAAGGATGCCTCTCCTAAAACAGTTAGAATAACAGATTTTTCAAACAGGTCAATCATTGTTTTATCCTCTATTAAAATACCAATAATAGCAAAAACAGAATCTTTACCTCTGACAGATAAATACAGAAATTTAGCAGCAGACAAGGTGTTTGTTGTTGCTCCAGCTTGTTTATTATTATATAAAACCCACTCAACCACTCCTCGCTCATTGTACTGATAGTAATCAGCTAAGGTCCTCAAAGAATGACTGGTAGGGAAATATTTCGGCGTCTCCAAAGTACCACCTGTTACAGGATAAATCACCACATCACTATTCAATAATTTTTTGACTTGAATAGCTAGTTCTTCTAAAATAGAAGGAATAGAGTCTGCCTGAGATAATCCTCTATTTGTTTGTAGTAACAACTCTGTTAGATAAGATTTTTCAGTAGATAATCTTGCCTGCTCTTGAATCCTTTTTATGAGACTAGAAGTAATCAGACCAGTAATTAACATAATAGCAAAAGTCATAGGATAAGTAGGATTAAAAGAAGTAAAAGTGTAGTAGGGGGCCACAAAAAAGTAATTAAAACAAAGAACTGATAAAATAGAAGAAATCACACTATAAAGTTTTCCTTTTGTCCAAACAGCATTTATTTGAACACTTAATGTATATATTATTATAATGTTGTTGGTACTGAGATTCCAGAAACGAAATAAAAGACCTGTTAAGGTTACTAGCAACAATACCACCAGTGTTTTAACCAAATCACTGAAAGAAAATTGCCATTTAGAAAACCAAGAAGGCAACGAGAGCTTACCAACCGAAGTCTCTTTTTTTCCTCTAGTATTATGGACTACAAACATATCCAAATCAGGAACATTCTTACTAAGAACTTCCACAATATTTTCTTTAGGCCAAATAGTTCTGGAGCCACTTTTTCCGACTACTAACTTAGAAACACGGCTCAATTTTGCGTAATCAGCAATCTGCTTGGTCACATTATTATAATCCATAACTGTCACCTTAGCTCCCAACCGCTCTGCCAATTCCAAGTTCTGATGTAACTCCTGATTAGTCAGTTCCCTATCTAAACTACCAATATACAGGGCTGTAAAGTCTGCATTAAGAGCACTTGCTAATCTTGAAGCAGCGCGAATGACATGTGAAGAGGAGGGAGAGGGTGACACACAGACCAAGACATGTTCCTTGGTCACAATACTATCTTTAACTTTTTTTCCTCGAAAAGCACTTCCATTAATCTGATCAGCTGCTTTGCGCAAAGCGATTTCTCTCAAAGATATTAACTTTTCTTCAGTAAAAAAGTGACGCTTGGCCAATTTAGCTTGCGATTTAGAATAAATTTTTCCTTTATCCAATCGTTCAAGTAAATCTGATGGGTCAATATCTACAAGTTCAATCTGATCAGCCTGATCAAAAATAGCATCTGGAATTATCTCATTAACTTGAATCCCTGTAATAGCTTCAATCACATCGTTTAAACTTTCAATATGTTGGACATTTACAGTAGTATAGACATCAATCCCTGCATAAAGCAGTTCCTTAATATCTTGGTACCTCTTTTTATTACGTGACTCAAAACAGTTAGTATGAGCCAATTCATCCACTAAAATAATGCGTGGTTGACGCCTTAAAGCAGTATCAATATCAAACTCATTTAAGGTGATACCTTTATATTTTATTGTTTTAGGAGATAATTGCTCAAGACCAATCAGTAAAGCCATAGTCTCAGGTCGATTATGAGGTTCAATGTAACCTACTACCACATCTACTCCAGCTTTTTGAGCTCGCTGCGCTTCTCTAAGCATAGCATAGGTTTTTCCAACTCCTGCAGCATAACCAAAATAAATTCTTAACGCCCCTGTTTTCATAACATCACCTTAGTTAACCCAACCTTTTGTAGTAAAATCATTTATCAGAAGTCATTATAACCTAATTTTATTTTTTTTACAATAGCCTTCCTGAGATTATATCATGGGACGAGTATGAGTTCACCAAGGGAAAGATGAGTTTCATTGCGCAAGATTTTAACAAGCTCAATATCATCACTGTTCTTGAGGGTAGAACACAAGCTGTCATTCGTAATCACTTTCTTAAGTATGATAGAGCCGTCCGATGTCGCGTCAAAATTATTACTATGGATATGTTTAGTCCTTACTATGACTTGGCTAAACAGCTTCGCTTTCGAATTTCTAGGCTCAGGCTGAAACATCTCCCAGACTGTTTCACTCCCTAATGCAAAAATTGTTCTTGATCGTTTTCACATTGTGCAACATCTAAGCCGTGCTATGAGTCGTGTCCGTGTCCAAATCATGAATCAATTGGATCGAAAGTCTCATGAATACAAGGCTATCAAGCTCTACTGGAAGCTCATCCAGCAAGATAGTCGTAAACTCAGCGATAAACGATTTTATCGCCCTACTTTTCGTATGCACTTGACCAATAAAAAAAATTCTAGATAGACTTTTGAGCTATTCAGAAGACTTGAAACACCACTATGATTTCTACCAGCTCTTGATTTTTCACTTTCAGAATAAGGAGCCTGACAGATTTTTCGGACTTATTGAAGACAATCTTAAGCAGGTTCATCCTCTTTTTCAGACTTTCTTTAAAACCTTCCTCAAAGATAAAGAGAAGATTGTCAACGCCCTTCAACTACACTATTCTAACGCCAAATTAGAAGCAACCAATAATCTCATCAAACTCATCAAACGCAACGCCTTTGGTTTCCGGAACTTTGAAAACTTCAAAAAAACGATTTTCATCGCTCTGAACATCAAAAAAGAAAGGACGAAATGTGTCCTTTCTAGATATTAGCTGACTTCAACCCACTACAGTTGACAAAGAGCCAAAAATCCCCTGGCAAGTACCAGAGGATAAGAGCTTATTTCATTGTTGGGAAGAGCAATACATCACGGATAGTAGTTGTATCAGTGAGAAGCATGCAGAGACGGTCGATACCGATTCCCAAACCACCTGTTGGTGGCATACCATATTCAAGAGCCTCGATGTAGTCATAGTCGATACCGGTCGCTTCATCGTCACCAAGTTCTTTTGCTTTTGCTTGGGCTTCAAAACGACTAAGCTGGTCGATTGGATCGTTGAGCTCAGTAAAGGCATTACCGTACTCCTTAGTCATGATGAAGAGCTCAAAACGGTCAGTAAAGCGTTGGTCTTCAGGATTTTTCTTAGCCAGTGGAGATACAGCTACTGGATGTCCATAGACAAAGGTTGGTTGGATTAAAGTTTCTTCAACAAACTCTTCAAAAAAGGCATTGATGATGTGACCAACCTCAGTATAGTGTTTCTCAACAGGAACTTTTTTCTCAGCAGCGATAGCTTTAGCTTCTTCCAAAGTCATGTCTTGCCAGAAATCGACACCAGTAATTTCTTTGATAGCATCCACCATGTGAACACGTTTAAATGGTTCGTTGATTTTTATTTCAGTTCCTTGGTAGTTGACTGGACCGTCGCCCTTAACTGATTTAGCAGCATGTTGGATAATGCCTTCCGTCAAATCCATGATATCTTGGAAGTCTGCGTATGCTTGGTAAACTTCGATAGAAGTGAACTCAGGGTTGTGAGTAGCATCCATTCCTTCGTTACGGAAGATACGGCCAATTTCATAGACGCGTTCCATACCACCCACGATAAGGCGTTTCAAGTGAAGCTCAGTCGCGATACGAAGCACCATGTCAATGTTTTGGGCATTGTGGTGGGTGATAAATGGACGGGCAGAGGCACCACCAGCTTCGTTGTGAAGAACAGGTGTTTCCACTTCAAGGAAACCTTTTTGGTCAAGGTAACGACGAATTTCAGAGATGATTTTTGAACGAGTGACAAAGCGTTCAAAGCTTTCACGGTTAGAAATCAAGTCAAGGTAACGTTTACGGTAAATTGTTTCAACGTCTGTCAAACCATGGAATTTCTCAGGAAGAGGACGAAGGGCCTTAGACAAGTGTGTGATGTGAGTAGCCTTGATAGAGAGTTCTCCCATATCCGTACGCATCACTTCACCTTCGACACCAAGGAAGTCACCAAGGTCTGCTTTTTTGAAGATTTCGTAGTTTTCTTCACCGACAGCATCCTTACGAACGTAAATCTGGATTTGACCTTCGCGGTCTTGAAGGTGGGCAAAACCTACTTTACCTTTACCACGTTTGGTTACCAAGCGTCCTGCGATAGTAGCTGTTTCGTTTTTATCGTGTAATTGTTCTTTATCGAGGTCAGCAAATTTATCTTTTAATTCTTGTGAATTTGCAGTGCGTTCAAAGCGTTTTCCAAAGGGATCGATTCCTTGTTCACGGAGCGCAGCCATTTTTTCACGGCGAACGATCTGCTGGTCATTTAGTTCTTCCATATGTTCTGTTGACATGGGATCCTCCTAGATTTACTCAAAATTGAATACGATGAGTCATTTTTTGCGATACTCCCATTTTATCATAAATAAGCAAGAAATTCACGGATAATCTTTCAAAACTAAAAAGAACTTGACGCTAAGATTACTGAGCCAAATCACTGAAAAGACTGGGATAAGCAAGAAATTCCAAAATATCAGAAAAGGGATCTGACAATATTTATGGATTATACTTTAACCCTTGTAACTTTCATGACGTGTGCTACTTTTTATATAAGAGCAAGCCAAGCAAATCTAAAACTGAAACAATTGACGTAAAAAACATTAACAACTTGAATCTTGTCATTCATACACCTGATATGACAGAATAGTATAATTTTTAACCTTTTAGTCTTTTGATTTTTTACACCTCTTGCCAATTCTCTTGGTCTTCCTTAAAGCGTTTTAGAAGGTCGAGTCCTTCTGGCGTGATATAGCCTTCTTCTTGGGCTAGGTGGATGAGTTCACTGTAGTTAGAAAGCGTCACCAATTTCACACCAGCATCTGCAAAGTTCTTATCTGCTTTTGGCAATTGGTAACTAAAAATCGCTACAACTCCAAGTACATCTGCTCCTTCGCGTTTAGCTGCTACTACGGCTTCAAGAACAGAACCACCCGTTGAAATAAGGTCTTCAACCACTACCATTTTTTGACCTTGAGCTACGCGACCTTCGATTTGGTTACCAGCTCCGTGGTCTTTTGGTTTGCTACGGATGTAGGCAAATGGCAGGTTCATCTTGTCAGCAATGATGGCTCCGTGAGGAATCCCTGCTGTTGCAGTTCCTGCAATGACTTCTACCTCAGGAAAGGCTTCTTTGATAGCTTCCACAAAGCCATTTTCAATTAGGGTACGAGTTTCTGGATAGGATAGTGTCACACGATTATCAGTGTAAATCGGTGACTTGATACCAGATGCCCAAGTGAAGGGTTCCTCTGGTTTGAGGTAAACGGCTTGGATTTTCAAGAGGTGGCTAGCGATATCTTTGGCAAGTGTCATGGTCTTCTCCTTTTATTTTTCTAAGCTAGTTCTTTAATTCCAGTCCTGTGTCCATTCATCCTTGATGGCATGATAAGCTGCAACAGGATCCTCAGCTTGGGTAATGGGACGTCCCACTACGATATAGTCACTGCCGATGTGATAGGCATCAGCAGGTGTCATGACTCGTTTTTGATCTCCAACTGCAACACCAGCTGGACGAATCCCTGGTGTCAGACAGATAAAATCTGGATTGGTAGCCTGCTTGATGACTTGTACTTCCTGAGCCGAGCAAACAACACCATCCAAGCCAGCTTCAGCTGTCTTCTTGGCATAGTGAATCACAGACTCTTGCAGACTGGTTTGGATATTTTGAAACTCCTGCATCTGAGCTTCTGACGTTGATGTGAGCTGAGTTACAGCGATCAATTTGGCTTGACTCCCAAGACCTTCACGCGCCGCCTTCATCATCTCTACACCACCAGCCGCATGGACATTAGTCATATCGACACCAAGCTGAGACAAGACCTTCATGGCTGACTTGACTGTATTGGGAATGTCATGAAGTTTGAGATCCAAAAAGACACTATGACCCAAACCTTTTAAGTAGGACACAATCTCAGGCCCCGCTGCGTAATAAAGCTCCATCCCTACCTTGAGATAAAGGCTTTCTTCTGCTGGGAAAAGAGCTAAAAATTCCTTGACCGCCTCAAAACTAGGAAAATCAAGAGCAATGATTGGACGATGTTCTCGCATAGGTTTCTCCTTTTACCTTTACTAGTGAGAGAGTCTGGCCAACAGAAGCCACGAAAAAAGGAACCTGCCAACAGCAAGGTTCCACGAAAAATGGGTAGTCTCCACCCTTTCACCGTCTAACCTTAGCTGCCTCTCTGGACTGCTTTAAAGGTTTTTTACTATTCTATTATTTCTACTAGCACTTGTCAAGTAAAAACAGCTAAATCCATGTTGACTGCTATTGAACACCTCACAAGACTCTTTCCAAAAGAATAGTTAAAGACTTTCACTTCGGACAGAGAAAAAGAGTTTGCTTGTTACCCTTTAATTGAACAAATGGGAATTCTGTTTTATTTTGCGGATGCCTATTCATCTTGGCAAAGGGGAAGTAATGAGAATGCGAATGGACTTCTTCGTGAGTATTTTCTTAAACCGATTTGGCAACAATTACCGAAAAAATCCTTAATGATGCTTTGCTAGCTTATTAATCACCGTCCCCAAAAATACTTGGATTACAAGACAGGTTTTGAAGCACTTTTTGAAGCACTTATAGAGGAGATTTAAAAATGTTGCATTTTTTATTGCAATTTATCAGTTATCTTATCACCCAAAACTTCTGCAATTAGTATGAGCACTATTGTTATTTTTCTTTTTTCGTACACTCAAATCAAAATATAGCAATAAGACTATTCTGTAGAATTGCTGTCAAAAAGATCAGTTCATTTTTTCCTTCCCACTTGTGTTTATAATCATTAAAATAACTCAATTAAGAAATTTTCTTTTTCCTAATAGTTAGCGTAATTAAAGTTAATAGAACAACAATCCAAATAAGTAGTGTTAGATTAGGAATTAGAGTTTTATTCCATGAAAATTCCTCCCATTTTGTGAAAAACTTAGTAAACAGTCCCATAAAACTATAATCTGTTATCTTCGCAACTGTCTTATCCAAACCAGATAGCATCGGTAAGAAAGCAACTAAAATCATAGCAGGAAGACTGATAACCTGAGCTACTACTTGGCTCTTCGCGGTTAAACCTATCAATAAATAGAATAAAATGATGGATAAAGAGGTTAGAAGAACGATTGTAATATAATTAAAAGTATGTACAATTGTAACTCCTAAAATAAGAGGAGTAGTTCCCATAATCACAAAAGTTAGCAAAAAAGGAAGAAACATAGTTGATAAAATGTATTCGGAGCCTTTAACACCACTCAACAGAAGAGTTTGTAAATTGTACTTTTCTTTTTCTTCAGACAAGATAATAGTTATAGGACTTCCAACAGCCAAAGAAAGAGGTAAACACATCATCAAAAGAACTAATGCCTGTTGATCGTTGACCTTCCCCTGTGTTTCCATAAGATATTTATAAAAATATGTGAAAGCAAAAGGCACTAAAACTTGCAATAAAATACTCTTATTGGAAAGAATAATTTGACAACGCAACCATACCAAAGCCAGAAACCGTTTAAGCATTTAGCTTTCCTCCTGTTAATGTGATAAAAATATCTTCTAAAGTAGGCTCACATGAATGAATTGAAAAAATATTTTCCAGATCAGCCTGAGATACCTGTTCTAGTGATGTAAAATCAAAAGTTATCTGATTCCCATTATAATCTGTAACCTTAATCTTTTTATCTTTATTATATCTTTGAATGAGTTCAGAAGGAGCTCCTTGCTCAACTAATTTCCCTTTATTTAATAAGGCAACATAATCACATAAAAGAGTTGCTTCATTCATATCATGAGTCGTTAGAAAAATCGTTGTCCCTGCTGTTTTCAATTCTAAAATTAACTCATGAATTGTTCGAGAAGTTGTGGGATCTAGACCTGAGGTCGGTTCATCCAGAAAGAGTACAGCGGGTTTGTTGATAAGAGCTCGTGCTAAAAGCATTCGTTGCCTCATTCCAGTGGATAATTTTCCTGCTACCATCTTGCGACTATCATATAATCCTACTCGCTTTAACAAATTATCAACACGTGATTTACTAATATTATAAAATTTACTATAAAAAAGAAGATTGTTATACAGAGACATTTTCTCATAAAATCCACTTGTATCGCTAACCAATCCAATTCTCTTTAATTCACCGCTTGTTAAATTTTGAGATTTTTGTCCCAAAATAATAGATTGTCCTTTATCGGCAAGGAGCTGCCCAGTCAGAATATTAATCGTTGTGGTCTTTCCAGAACCAGATGGTCCTAAAAATCCAAAAATCTGACCTTCTTTAACAGTGAAACTTATATCATTTAAAGCTATTTTATCACCAAAACTTTTTGATAAATGGCTAACTTCAATCATACTCATTGCCCCTCCTTTATATTCTACATTTTTACTTAACATCTATTTACTTAGCTTTATCAAATAAACGTCTTAAAAAAAACAATAACATTAAGCATATAACCGTTAGCAAGATTGTTTCAATATTATTGATAATACGATACATTCTCAAGCAGTATAAAATAATTATATATATGCAAATGCTCATTATACCTATTTTTTTAAACATACTAAGCCTCCTTGCTAAATAATAAAGTTATATAATAACTAAGACACACTATACCTAACATAATAAATATCCACAGCATTAAAAATATTATCATACTAATAAAAATATCCACTGGTAACTGAATAAATGTTCTAAAATTAACAAGCAAAAATAAAATCTCAAACGATGAAAAAAGCCATACTATATTTTCCAATGATGTTTGAATATTTTTATTGTAGTAAGCATAATATATAGCAAAAATAATACCCAAGAACAATACTATTAATTGTGTTTCTATAACAGTGAACTGCCCAATAGCAGATAAAAAAGCTACTCCTCCTGATAATAAGCAAAAACAAACTGAACGAATAAATGTTTTCGCTCTAATATTGTTATCTTTCACTTTATTATTTTTTTTACAAATTGGACATTCTCCGTTTTCCAGAACATATTTTTCTTGACTTAGAGCATGATTTCTCATATTATAAACGTAAGCGTTATCTATTAGGATTTCATTATAACATCCCAGAAATATTTTAATTATTAAATTAGTCATTATCCCTCCCAAAATAGCAGGCATCTCTGGTGTAGTCGGCCACTTTGTCTTATCAGATAAAGTGTACTTATTTATATCTTTGTTTATATTCCGACAAGCAAAGCAAGAACCGATGGTAGGGATATATATATTATCAATAATAAGATAGCATCCATTAAACCCTCCTGATATGTAGGATATCTTATGCGATACAGCAAATTGATTGACAATTTTTATAATATCAATGGGCGTATCAATTGCTTTAACGATAAAATCTATACTCCCATATTCCGCAACAATGTTTTCTAATTCTTCTACTGAAGAAACTTTAATAGAAATAGGTACTACCTGAACATCTGAATTATACTTGTGTATTTTTTCAGAAAGAACATTAATCTTCTCCTTACCAACATCCGACTCTGTATAAAGAATTTGCCTATTTAAATTTGATGGTTCTATTATATCGTAATCAGCGACAATAAGTTTCCTCACTCCATACATACTTAGACTTAGAGATATATAACATCCTAAGGCTCCTGCTCCTAATACTAATACTGTTTTATTCTGTATTTTATTATACTCTTCATTATAAAATAACGAATAGCAACCTTTAGTTCTAGAATATCTCCTATCAATATCTATCTCATCCGAAATTAAAATTTGTTCATTTAATAGTTCAAATGTTAGTTTACTGCCTAATACTTCTTCTATCTCTAATAGTTCCTTACAACTATTAAATAGATCGTTGATAAATTCTTGCGAAATTTGAGGTTCTATAGCTATTTCCCGCATACTCCGACCACGCAAATACATTATACCTTCTTTTTTATAAGCAAAAACATAACTATTTACGTAGAACATATTTCGTCCTTCCTCTCATATATAATATAGAAAGCAGTATAGAAACAACCACCCCTCCTATACTACGAACAATAATATTAGGTGTCAAAAACTGTAATAGTTGACTCAAAGGGAAATAAATAATAACAAATGCTATTAAAAGTTGAACTATATATTGAAAATTCAAGTTATTATTGTTAGAATTCAAGTATCTTAAAATAATACCACTATCATACTGAAAAAAAGGAATTGAATTACTAAAAAACGGCTTAGAAAGACTTAGCGCCTTATCCAAGCTGATATTTGTTCATCTAATTAATAATCTAAATAAAGGATCTACTTCACTTTCATAATCCGAACTAAATTGGCTCTTTCTGCCTCCTCTAGTTTCAATTCTATATAATGAATAGTTTCTGACAAGTTTGGAATAATCGAATATTCTAAACCATTTACACGTCTACGTGTTTTTTCTATTTCATCAGCCATTAACTGACACGTTTTTTCAACTTCTGCCAGTCTTAGTAATTTATCAATTAAACAATTCATTGTAGCAAATACATCATCCATTTCACTATTAGAAGATAAATAGCTGTATTCACTGTTCTCATTTTGAGAAGTAATATTCATATACATTCTAGGAACTATTACACTCATGATATTTTCTTTCTCAACAAATAATTCAATTTCTTTCGATGGAATTGAAAATAATTCCTCCACCATTTGAGAATTCTTTAATGATTTAGCAACTGCAAAGGATTTTAGATTATCAATTAGATAACTTTCTACTTCTTTCCGAAGTTGATTATTCTCACGAATCAAAGAAATAAATCGCCTCATCAATTCATCTCTTTTATCCTTTAATAACTTATGTCCACGTTCAGCTGTTTTCAAACGTTCCTTTAAGTTATTCAATTCCATACGAGTTGGTTTTACATTCAAACGTACCATAGATAATCACTCCATTTCTGGATTAAACTTCTACCAAAGGTAAGTATTTATCAAGCAAATCATCTTTGATACGTTTTAACTCTGTTCTAGGAAGAATTGATAGTAATTCCCACCCAAGATTCAACGTATCTTCTATATTTCGATTTTTATAAAATCCTTGGTTGATGTACTCTTCTTCAAAGCGCTTTGTAAACCTCATATACAATTTATCTACATCAGATAAAGCCGACTCTCCTAATACTACTGCTAACTCTTCAACCTTTTTCCCTTGAGCATAGGTTGCAAACAGTTGATTCATAGTTGGAGCATGATCTCCACGAGTTTTACCTTCTCCAGATCCCTTATCTTTTAATCGAGAGAGAGAAGGTAAAACATTGATTGGTGGACGATAACCTTGATTATACAACTCATGCGACAAAATAATTTGCCCTTCAGTAATGTATCCAGTTAAATCAGGAATTGGATGTGTTATGTCATCTTCTGGCATTGTTAAAATAGGAATCTGTGTCACTGAACCTTTTTTACCAACTAAGCGACCAGCCCTTTCGTATAGAGTTGATAAATTTGTATATAAATATCCCGGATAGCCTCGTCTACCTGGAACTTCACGGCGAGCTGCCGAGACTTCACGTAACGCTTCACAATAGTTAGTCATATCCGTCATGATAACTAGAACATGCATATCTTTTTCAAAAGCTAGATACTCTGCCGCAGTTAAAGCAATGCGGGGAGTTGCAATACTCTCAATTGCAGGATCATTTGCCAAGTTCATAAATAAGACTGAACGATCGATCGCTCCTGTTTTTCTGAGGTCTTCCATAAAGAACTCAGCTTCTTCAAAAGTAATACCCATTGCTGCAAATACAACCGCAAAATTTTCATCAGAATTTAAAACAGTCGCTTGTCTTGCTATCTGAGCAGCTAATTCATTATGAGGTAAGCCCGAACCTGAAAATACTGGTAATTTTTGACCACGTACAAGAGTATTCAAATGATCAATAGAGGAGATCCCTGTCTGAATAAATTCATCTGGATAATCTCTAGATACAGGATTAATAGCTTGACCATCAATATCTAAATATTTCTCTGGAATTAAATCTGGTCCACCATCAATTGGTTTTCCCATCCCATTAAAAATACGACCAACCATATCCTCAGATACAGCCAATTCTAATGCATGACCAGCAAAACGAATTTTAGACTTTTCTAAATTTATTCCACTAGATCCTTCAAAAAGCTGAACCATTGCTTTATCTTCGTGGATTTCTAAAACTTGTCCACGACGAATTTCTCCATTATGAAGTTGAATTTCAACTAACTCATTGTAAGACACATTATTTACTTGTTCAACAATCATAAGAGGCCCAACAACTTCACTAGCAGTTCTGTATTCTTTTATAACACTCATTTATAGACCTCCTGTTTCTAATATCAAATGAATTTGATGTGTAATCTCATTTGATATAATTTTGATTTCATCTAATCTATCTTCTGAAACATATTTACTTCTCGCCATACGGTCTCGAACTGCCACGGTACCTTCCATAATCTCTGTAAAGTAAGAACCCAACTCTAAAGCATGATTTGCCTGATCAGCAAAAGTTAGGATATTACTTAGCATTGCTTCTTGTTTTGCAAACGAAGTGAATGTATCTACCGAATCAAAAGCGTTCTGTTGCAAATAATCTTCTCGAATTTGTTTAGCAATTTCCATCGTTAGTCGTTCATTATCAGACAGAGAATCAATTCCAACAAGACGAACAATTTCCTCTAAACTAGATTCCCGTTGTAAGTAGTTCATCGCACGAGTTATTTTACTATTCCAATCTGTCTTCTCTTTACCATCTATATAAGTGCCCACACTGTCTTTATATAGTGAATAAGATGTAAGCCAGTTAATTGCAGGAAAATGACGTCGCTGTGCCAACGGAGCATCAAGCCCCCAAAAAACTTTCACAATCCGTAAAGTGTTTTGAGTAACTGGTTCTGAAATATCTCCACCAGGTGGCGATACAGCTCCAATAGCAGTAATCGTTCCTTCACGTTCTGGAAGCCCTAGAACCTGAGAACGTCCTGCTCTTTCATAATATTCAGCGATACGACTTCCCAGATAAGCAGGATAACCCTCATCACCAGGCATTTCTTCTAGACGTCCTGACATTTCACGTAGCGCTTCTGCCCAACGTGAAGTTGAATCAGCCATAATGGCTACAGAGTAGCCCATATCACGAAAATACTCAGCCATGGTAATTCCTGTATAAATTGAAGCCTCACGAGCAGCAACAGGCATATTTGAAGTATTAGCAATCAGAACTGTCCGTTGCATAATTGATTGTCCGGTACTAGGGTCAATCAACTCAGGAAACTCATTCAGTACATCCGTCATTTCATTTCCACGTTCTCCACAACCGACATAAATAACAATATCAACATTGGCAAATTTAGCTACTTGGTGTTGTACAACTGTCTTTCCTGCTCCAAACGGTCCAGGAACTGCTGCAGCTCCCCCTTTGGTTACTGGAAAGAATGTATCAATAACTCGTTGACCTGTGATTAATGGTTCTTCTGGAATTAAACGTTTAGAAACAGGACGCGCCTTGCGGACAGGCCATTTTTGCATAAGCGTTCCTTTATAGAAACTACCGTCCAATTTTTTTATTTCATATACAACTTCATCAATTGTAAAATCGCCAGATGCAATAGAAACGACTTCTCCAGATACTCCATAAGGAACCATAATTTTATGATTAACTACCTCGGTTTCCTTGACAGTTCCAAGAATATCACCCGTACTCACTTTTTGACCAATTGTTATAGTGGAATCAAAATGCCACTTAATATCTCTATCCAAACTTGGAACTTCTACCCCACGAACTAGAAAATCATTATGAGTAGCCAATTTAAATCGATCTAATGGGCGTTGTATGCCATCAAACATTTGAGAAATCAATCCTGGACCTAATTCAACCGATAGAGGTTCTCCAGTTGTAACAACAGGTTCTCCCGGACCAAGACCAGATGTTTCTTCATAGACTTGGATAGATGCCTGATCTCTTCTCATTTCAATAATTTCACCGATTAACCCTAGCTTACCTACACGGCAAATATCTTGAATATTAGCCTCCTGCATACCTGATGCAATAACTAGAGGTCCCGATACTTTTATAATCTTCCCTTGAGTCAAAGTTATTCTCCTTACTAAGTCCAAAAATTATAGAATAATATTACAGACAATTTTGTACATTATTATAAAATATTGTGTCCTACTGCTTTCTCTACATTATCCTCTATACGTTTTAATCCTAAATTTAAACCTTGTTTATGAGTCGGTAATAAAATAATAGCAGGCACAACTTGAGAATCATAATGGCGAATTGTATCTAATATCATTGAAGCAATGTCTTCAGTGATATAAATGACACCATAATCAGATTGAGCTAATTTTCTTAGAGTATTTATAGCTTCTTGTTCTTGATAGGCAGGAAATATATCAAACCCAATCATGCTAAAGGGTAAAATAATATCATGGCTACCAATTATGCCAATTTTATACTTATTAGCTTCCATAATGCGGGCGTATCCTTTCTTTTATTGATTCAAAAGGAATTGTATTTTGAAGAGCTGATATGATCATTCTAAGATTCTTTACTTCAAACTCACATCCCAATAAATATCTAGCAAGAACTAACGGCCCATCTACATTATACCTTCCTTGATCTAAAGTTTTATACAATAGTAAATCACATAAAAATTCTAACTCAGAAGATGAAATTGTTGCGTCCTGCATCTTCAATTCGTAAGTTGAAAAGATTGAATCTAAGCTTGGATTTATTTTATTGAACCACACAAATATTTCTTGATTTTCTACAATGTATATAAATTCTTTAGCAGAAATACTTCCTTCATCTGAAAGTAATTGTAAAATATCCCCATGACTCTTATTTTGAGATAAACCACGTTTTACAGTAATAATATTATAAAAGTCAATCATTGCAACAATAACCTGAGACAGCACCTCACCTAACTCATTAGATAAAAGTTTCAGATGTTTAAAATATGCTAGATCAGCTCCGACATCAAGTACACGAATATTATTAAAAGTTTCATACTCATTCCAAATTGATTCTACTTCATGAACCATAAAATCAGGAAGTGTATCTGAATGTAAGGAAGAAACTAAATGTTTTAAACTTTCTATATCAAAAATCCCTATTGGAATTAATAATTTAGAAAAATCTTTCTTCATTGCCGCCTTAGATTTTAATAAAACTTTGATATTATGATAAACATATCGTAAAGCAAATAAAGTCACAATTTTATCAGACGGACTTTCAGCATAGGCCCATCTATAATCATTGACTAATTTTGTCATTAGCGAAGTCTCTGTCTGACTAGGATTTTCTAAAACGTCAATCGATAAATGATAGGGAGTTGCTTCTAAGATAAATGCCAATGTCTCCGTATCTTTGGATTGTATAATTTTTTGAAATTTTTCTTCTGTAATAAAATCGTTTTCTTTTACCGAAATCGTCGTATTTATTTTTGAAAAAAGATTAGTATCCATAAAATACCTTTCTAATTATATTGGAATACTCCAAATTTCTAAGAAGGATTAACCAATTTCATCCTTAATTGATAAAAATTTGATTTGCGATACTTGAACTTTCTTCCTTAGAAATCGATCCAATTAATGTTTTATACAAATAGTTATCATCAATTTTACCTATTGAAATAAGTAAGCCTGATTCATTTGAGATAGGCTGTTCACTAAATAAATGATTTGGAAAAGAGAATTTCAATTTCTCTAATTGTTCCAAATTGAATTTAGCTAAAGTCCGCTCCCCAAAAGTTACTATGACCTCTTGTTGTGAATATCGTTCCAGAATTCGATAGATGAACTCCATTTCTTTATCTGCACTCCAAGATTCCATTTCTATTAAAGCAGATTGAAAAAGTTCTTTTAATATTTTCTGTTTTGATACTAACGTTGATTGGCGTTCCTTATTTTTTAATTGTTGAAAAATTATTTGATATTTCTGTTGTAATTCTTTTAACTTTCGTTCATGTTCAGCTTCTTTTTTCTTTACAATGACCGACTTTTGCATTTCAAATTCATCATCAATCTTCTTTTTGGAATCCAATAATTTCATACGCCCTTTTTCATGAGCTTGTTCAATAACAGACTCTCGTAAGTTTTCTAAATTGCTCATTTAGACACCTCCTTTGAATAGCAAATTAATTTCTTATACACGAAGGGTCAAAATGAATGATACGACAAAGGCAAGAATTGCATAGGTTTCTACCATGGCAGCCAAAATTGCTCCCTTCATGAATTCTTTTGGTCTTTTAGCCAAGATTTGCATTCCCGCTACTGCTACATTTCCTTGATGCTTAGCCGAAAAGTATCCTACAATAGCAATTGGAAGAGCTACAAAGAAATAAGCAACGCCTTTTTCCAAAGGAAGTTCTGGAGTTAATTGCAACCAAATCAAAATTCCAATAACAAAACCATATAATCCTTGTGTTCCGGGCAGTAGTTGCAATATCAAAGCTGAGGCAAATTTTTCTGGCTGTTCTTTCAGTAAAGCTGCGGCAGATTGCCCAGCCTTACCAACTCCATAAGCAGACCCCATACCGCTTAATCCAACCGCCAATACAATTCCCAATGCAGCGAAGAAAGCTCCTCCATAGGTTGAAAAATAAGTTGCTAAATGTTCCATTATATATATCCTCCATTAATTCTTTGTAATAACCTTAATATATTTCTCAGAAGCCTTCAAAGGTTGAAATGGTTTTCCTCCACCCTCATAAAACTTACCAAAAAATTCAACAAATATCAGACGTGCTCCATGAACATATCCTGATAGTAACGATAGAAAAATATTGATCGCATGTAAAAGAATGAATAATACTAATCCAATTGTCAGTTTAGCCAATGTCCCCGGAAACAAACCAACAATTAAATTGAAAGCTGATGCTATACTTGCTCCAGATAATCCTAATGCCATCAATCGAGTGAAACTAACTAAATCACCTATATAAGATGAAATGTTATATAGATTAAACAATCCTGATCCAATACCTGACAAGCTTTTGGCTTGAATAATAGAAACAATCAAAATCCCCACAGCATTAAGAATAGATACCCATTTCCCTAATACAAATAACGGTCTAATATCAGGCATCAACATTCCGACAGCAATAAATAACAAGCCAAGCAGAATAACACACCACGCAAATCCTGAATTATATGCTTCTGCATATTTCTTCATTCTTACTTTTTGTAGTCCTGAAGCTAACAAACCTACAAATACTGTAATAAATCCAAACACAACTGACACTACTAATATAGTCATGACATCCGAGGTTGTAGATATCAGATGAAATGGCAACTCATATCCAAAAAATGAGCCATAGATTCCACCCCAAATTGCAACGGCTACCCCTAATATATTAAAGAATTTTAAAAATCTCTTAGTTACTGAAGGTAGATGAAAAATTTTTAATGCTAACATTGTTCCTAAAAACAATAGTAAACCATAGCCTAAATCAGCAACCATCATTCCAAAAAATGTAAAGTAAAATGGTGCTAATACAGGTGTAGGATCTTTCTCATAATATTTGGGCAGAGCATACATTTCTGTCAATAATTCAAATGGTTCAATTAAAGAGTGATTCGTTAATTTGATAGGTATTTCATCTTGATTATCCGACAATGTTTCCGATTCATAAATATAAATAGAATGTCCAAAACGCTCATCCATAACTTTTATAAAATATAAAATACGAGTTTCTTCTATCCATCCTTCTAATGCAACTAGATGCGGAGTGCTCAAAAGGTTATTCTTAGAGATTTGACGAGCATAGATAGATAAAATATAGTCAATTTGCCATTGTAAATCTATCAAATTTTTCTTTGAATCTTGCAACGATGCGATAATATTCTCTTTTTCAGTTATTAACTGCATGTTTTCTTGATCCAAATCTACTACTCGCTGCTTCGGTAATTCCTTTCTAGAATAATCAAATGGTTCAAATAAGTATTCATCAAAATCAATAGAGCAACTGGACTGATAGAAAACAACAACACCGTACTCTCTATCATTAGAAAATATTTCTTGAACTTCAATATTGTTTTCTAAAAAATTATTGTATAAGCGATTATCTACAGTCCTTGGAATTGTTCCGACTTTTCCTCTACAGAAAGAGAATTGTTCTAAATGCGCAGGAATAATTTCTAATTTTTCCCACTTTATTAATCTCTCTATTTCCTCATTATTACTTTGAATGTTTCTTTCTAATTCATGAACTCTGTTTATTTGATGATTCACTTTTTTAAGAACACCCTCAGCAACATTAGCTTTACCAAATTTTTCTAATTCTTCATAAGAGGTTGTTATCGGAGGATGCTGTAATAACTTAAACGTGTTTTCTTTCGGTAGGTATTCTTGTAATTTCTCTACAGTTGCTTCCAAATGTTGTTGTTTATTCATCAAATAAGTCAAGGCATCATTTCCTTCAATAACCCCATGATTGGAATTAGAAGTATGAGAAATTTGAATAGTTGGAAATACAACCTCATCTTTTTCTAGAGCTTCTGACCAGTTATCCTGAACCTTTAAATCACGGAACTGCACTGACTCTAGTTCTTGAATAGTTTTTAAAACATCATCAAGACTACTCTTAGTAAATAGTAGAGAAATCCTTTTCATCTGACTAATAGCCATATTTTTCTACCACCCTACCAATAATTTTTTCTACAAATTCTCCTCTCCTACTTGATGAAATATACTGAATCTTTGCATCATTTTCCTTGATTGTTTTATTAACCTCATCAATGAGGTTCTGTTGTTGCATTTCTAAATTGCTTTCTATTGAAATTAATTCTTCGTGACTTTTTTCATCATACCTTTTTTCTAGTTCTTCCAATTCTTCTTGGGAGACAGCTTTATACGTATAAATCTCATTATCATATGATTTTATAATATCGGTTGCAACATTCTCAATATCTTGCATTGTCGAAAATACAGAGTTAGTCATTGTGACACCTCCTTATCTTTCACACTATTTATTAGAAATTCTATCTAAGAAATTTTTTACAGCTCCTATACGACCAGCTTCATTTCCTAATGTAGCTGCCACAACATTATTAGGCAAAAACCTATTATCCATTACATTTTTAGCTAAAGAACTTTGAATTTCAGGTAACAAAATATCCTTTTTAGCCAGAATCCCACCTCCTAATATGAGAATTTCTGGATTAAGTAGATAAGAAATAGTTAATAAACCTTTTGTTAGATTTTCTACAAAAATTTCAAAAGTTTCTTTAGCGATTTTATCTCCAGAACTTAAATCAGTAAAGAAAGTACGTCCAGTTTGATTAGTTTTCAAGCTCTTCTTTTGATATAAATGAATCAATGCGGTTGTTGAGGCTTTGCTTTGCCAATCCGAATTACCTACAGGAATATAGCCTACTTCACCAGCAGTATAGTTAAATCCGTTAACAATTTGTCCATTGACAATAATACTGCCTCCTATACCTGTTCCAATAGTAACCATTACTACATTTTTCTTATCTTTGGCTTGTCCCTTCCACAATTCACCTAATGCAGCACAATTAACATCATTTTCAACAAAAGTAGACAACCCAAAACGTTTTTCTATTTCGGAAGTAAAGTTTACTCCGATATACCCTGGTATTGTATAGCCTGCATAGATGATTTCTCCTGTATTAGCATTAACAACTCCAGCAGTGGAAATACCAACACCATCAATAGAATAATTTAAAATATACTCACCAATTAAATCACAGACCTGATTTAATATCTGGTTCGTTCCCAAATCATAGTCAATAATTGTTTCTATCTCTTTGAACTGATTTAAACTCGTACCAAAATCGTCGTATAAATCTGCCTTAATTGTTGTTCCGCCAATATCGATCCCTATAATCTTCATTTCATCACTCCCACATTTTTGATCTCATTACTTTTTGATAAAAAATGGGACTGGGCATTATCCCAGTCCCATCTCTATTTCTTTATTCAATGAGTTGTATCACAGAACTTTAGAAATTATATAATGACAAGAATTTACTATTCTGTTTGACAATAGTTAAGCATTTGTGATTTCTGAAAGACTTACTTTTCGATCTTCTTTAACTGATAAAGTACATGCATCAGCGGTAGCGATTGATTCTAAAGCAGCTACACCATTGAGAAGTTTTTCATATTCTTCTGTAATTTCTCCACCTTTAATGATGTCATGTAGATATTCCATTTCTTTATCAATACATGTTTGTAACCATAATGGGCAACGTACTCCTGGTTTACCGTACGCAATTGCTCCATCCATACCACGACCGGTATAGATAGCTGTACGGTCATCATCTTCCTCTTGAGTTTCATGTACTAAGAAGTGTGATTCTCCTTCACCTTTAACACGAAGAGTACCTCCAGTATTGAATAAGTCAAGTTTGATAGCTCCTTCAGTTCCTTGAATCAAGACGTAGTGTTCACCCCAACGGAAAGCATTACCATATTCCAAAACAGCATAACGATCATCAGAGTATTCTAGGTTTACAATGAGCATATCATCTTCATCACCAAAGTTTTCACCTTTATGATATACATTACCTCCTACCATTGTCGCTTTTTCAGGAAGTCCTCCCATGATGAACTGAATGCAATCTAATTCATGAATATGGTGGTACAAATGTCCTCCAGATTGAGAACGAAGTTTCTTCCATGATACAGTTGGTTGTTGTTCTTCCCAACCTGTACGAGCGGCATGACAATAAAGAACTTTACCGATTTTACCTTGAGTAATCAATTCTTTAGCATGGTGTACACCATTAAAGAAGTTCATGATGTGACCAGCCATAAAGATAACATTATTTTCTTTACATGCGTCAACCATGGCTTTACAATCTTCATAAGACAATGCAATCGGCTTTTCACAAAATACGTGTTTGCCATGTTGAGCAGCTTTCACAACAGGTTCACGGTGAAGGTAGCTAGGTGAAGCTACGATCACACAATCAATATCTTCACGTGCTACAAGTTCATCTAAACTTGCACAAACATCAGATCCCAACTCTTGAGCAACTTCTTCTCCATGATTTGGGTCAAATACCGCAACCACTTTTGCATCTTCAATTTTGTTCATTGAGCGAGCCAAATCAGCTCCAAAATATCCAGCTCCAACAATACCGTAATTTACCATAATTTTTATCCTCTTTCAATATATTTAAATTTCAGCTTTAATTCTTTTTCAAATCTTCAATCTTAAATGTTATATATGGTACAACATTTTTCATATGAAGTTCATTACGAGACCATGAATCAAATTTTTCAAACATCAATCCAATTTCATGATTTGGTAACTCTGTCAATGTTGAATATGAGTATCCATAGTTACTATAATCAACATCGTGATGATAACGCCAATCAATTGTATTATCATCATTAATTAGACCAATCGAAATTTGTCCGTGTTTACGACCATTTGTGGAGTTTGGAGTACTTAAAATGACAGCCTTTTTACCATCAATCAATTGACTATAATTGATGATTGATAATTGTGTTCCATAACTTGGATTTGAAACAAATTTCAAATATTCCGGCGCACTCCAAGTAGTACCTGCGTCTTTACTTGTTAAATATGCAATTTTACCATTATTTGTACGCATGTATGCTTGAATTACTCCTGGACTCAATTCTACAAATTGTGCTTCTGCTGACCAACTAGAAGGAAGTGGCACAACTTTAACTTTCCAAGACGCTCCATTATCGTCACTATAAATGAATGCAGACTCTTTACCAGTGTAAGACGGAATAAGAATTCGTCCAGTTGAGCTTTCAATGATTCCACGTCCAGGACCCAAATAAGGCGCATTCCGATTAAGTCCCATTATAGGAGGTAATAAAGTTGGTGCAGACCAAGATTCGCCATGATCATTGCTAGAAATATATGCAATATAGTTCGTTGGCACTACTTTGAATAATGCATCTTTGTAGAAGATATTCATATGGACTTTAGTCCCATTACGATATTCAGTCTTTTTATTATTTTCAAATGAAACCGAATATTGCTCTACCGTCAAATAATTACCATTTTGTTTAATACCGAAATTTTTATCTACTGAAAATTCAGTTGGTCTGTTGGTACGATCGTCGTATACAGTACCATTCTCACGAATAGTATAATTATAATCAGTATCACCTTGTTTCTTTAATTTAAGATAATAATTACCATCAATTTGTTTATAACCTGAATCTTTTCTAGTAGCTTCTCTAAAACTTACTCCAGCAGGCATAACATCAGCAAACATGAGTACTTGTTTATTATTTTTTTCAACAATAACAGAGTCAATATAGGTTGCACCACCGCTGATTTGTAAGTCACGTCCACCAACATCACGAGGCCATTCTAATGGTACTGGCGCAAAATCATCGAATGCCAATGTTAATTTTGGTTTAGTCCATGTCTTACCATTATCATCACTATAACTTGTAGCAATATTAATTTTATTCAAAAAATCATGAGTTCCGCCGTAACGAGCGTCAATGCTTGAAAATACCCGACCATTGCTAAAAGTATACAGAACTGGAATACGGAAATAGTTAGAACCTGTTGTATCATTAGCCGTATAAATTAAATGTCCAGTAACAACGTTTGTTGTCATCTTTTTAACAGTTTCTTCATCCAATGCACTATTAAAGAATTTGATATTTTCTAGTGTTCCGTTAAAACCAAACGCCGTTTTTCCTGCACGTTTCACTCCCCCAAGCATATAGTAATCAATGCCTTTAATATCCTTTATGTTTAAGAAGTTATCCACTTTCTTTTCTACTACTTTTGTGCCATTTGCATATAAAGAATATGTTTTTTTGACTAAATCTGCTACTACTGCAACAGTGTTAGTCACAGCTTCTTGTTTGTACTTACCCCAAACTGAAGCAGGTCTGGATACTAGGTGATTTTTATTGGAAGAAGTATCACGCGCTTCCATCCCCAATTCACCATTGTCTCTAAGGAACACATCTACATAACTATTTTGTTGACCGGGTTTAGAATTAGATATTCCAAACAGAGCTTGTAAGCCTTTCTCACTAGACTAATTGTACTTAATCACTACAGCAAAGTCACCGCTAGTAAATTTATCCTTTAACTCATTAGTAACATTTTCTCCTCCCCCTGTTAAAGTAACATTATTTTTTTCTAAGACAGGAGTTTCTTCCGTTGCAGAAGATGGATCCTTAACAGTAGTTTCGACTGTTCGAGGTTGTACAGTAACTTCCGAAGAGTTACCCGATTTAGGTGTACTTCCGAAATCGGAGTCGTTGGTGCAACAAGTTGCACCAACTCTGGTGTTGATACTTCAGAAGTTTCAGTCTCCTAAGCTGCAACTGAGTTAGCAACAAATGCTGATAATACCACTACAGTACCTAAGGTTACATATTGTTTAATATTTTTTTCATTTTATTTTTCCTCGTTTAAAACTTTGATAACAAGTTTTTTAACAGGCTCATCATTGCAATGAATCTTTGGTTGGTGAAGATCTTCTTCAAAAGTCACCAACATATTCCCTGGAAGCAATTCAACAATTTGATAGTCTTTGCTATCGTAAAAAGCAATATCCTTTTCTTCGCTAAAAGGTACACGTGACTGGGCACGAACTGGGGAAGTTACTGCCATTTTTTCAGTATTTTCAACAACAATATGAATATCTAAAGATTTCTTATGAGTTTCAAAAATATCTCCTGGAACTCCATCAGCTAGATAAATCATACAATTTGCAAAAACATTTCCCCGTCAATATCAATTTTCCATCAACTAAATCTGTCAAATTTGTATTTTCTAAAAAATCACAGACTTTTGAAAAATGTTTATTGACAGAAGCATATCGTCTAAAATCAGATTGTTCAGAAATAATCATATTATTTTCTCTTTTCTATTAGTGACGAACTTCCCAACTTGAATCCGCTTTAATTTCTGGAATATCATGAATCGTTGTATATTTAGGTGCAGATACTTTATTTCCAGTAAGAACAGATACAATATAACCTGAAACTACTGATACAGAGATTGAAATCAATGAATATGCCCAGTAGCTAACAGCTGTTGGAGGAAGGAAGTATTTAATAAATACCATGACGATAGTTGATACAATCAGCGCTGCATAAGCACCTTGTTTATTTGCTTTTTTAGAAACAAAACCAAGAATAAATACACCACCAAGTAGACCAAGTACAAGTCCCATGAAACTATTGAACCATTCGTATGCAGATTTAATATCTGAATGAGCCATGATAATGGAAACAACAATTGAGAATAAACCTACTGCTAGAGATACGAATTGTGCAATTTTCGTACGACGATCCTCTGACATATTTTTAGAAATGACATCTTGAATATCCAATGTCCATGAAGTTGCAACAGAGTTCAAACCTGTTGAAACAGTTGATTGAGCTGCTGCATAAATCGCTGCCAAGATCAAACCTGTGACACCTACTGGTAACTGGTATGCAATAAAGTACATAAAGATTTGGTCTTGAGGGATATTGCTAGCTGCACTACCTGCATTTTGTACTTGATAGAATACGTACAAGCCTGTACCGATTAAGTAAAAGACTGTTGCAATTGCAAGTGACAAGACACCATTTGTGAACAACATTTTATTAAGTTTCTTAATATTTTGTGTTGTAGTAAAACGTTGAACCAAATCTTGAGATGAAGCATAGGAAGACAAGATTGTAAAGCCTGAACCCATCACAATTAAGAAGATGGAGTTTGAAAGCAAGTTAGGATCGAAAAGTTTTTCATTTGCAGCAAGGAATTTCCCGTTTGCTAATGTTTCTGCTACTGCACCAAAGCCACCTTTAATATTAGCCATCAGTACAAATAAAGCTACAACGACACCACTAATCAGAACCACACCTTGAATAAAGTCTGTCCATAATACGGATTTTAGACCACCAGTATAAGAATAAACAATTGCAATTGCACCCATCAAAGTAATCAAAATATTGATGTCAATTCCTGTCAATACTGATAAACCAGCTGATGGGAGGTACATAATGATAGACATACGTCCCAATTGATAAATAATAAACAAGAGTGCTGAAATAATACGAAGTGCTTTAGAATTAAAGCGTTTATCCAAGTAATCATATGCCGTATCGATGTCTATCCGTGCAAAAATAGGTAAGATAAAACGAATTGTCAGTGGAATAGCTACAACCATCCCTAATTGAGCAAACCATAAAATCCAGCTACCTGCATAAGAGTTACCAGCGAGTCCCAAGAAGGAAACCGGACTGAGCATTGTGGCAAAAATGGATACCGAAGTAACATACCAAGGAACCGAACCATCTCCTTTAAAGAACTCTTTTCCTTTCATCTCTTTTTTAGAGAAATAGATACCTGCAACCAACACCGCAAGTAAATAAACAATCAAGATAATTAAGTCAATTATTGTAAATCCTGTTGTGCCCATAACATATCTCCATATTGATTTTATTTAGGTACTATAAAAATTCTTTTCGTGCTTGTTGAATAAGTTCGGCTGCTTGTTTTGCAACTTCCAAGTCACCTTCTGCCAATGCTTCTAAGGGTTGACGAACGGAACCTAAATCAAGTTTTTCATTTAGACGCAAAACCTCTTTTGCTACAGCATACATATTTGCCTTACCTGATATCATCTTATAGATAACTTCATTGATAGCATATTGAAGTTTTTTAGCAGTATCTAAATCTCGTTCTTGAATCAAACTTTCCAATTTCAAGAACAAATCTGGCATAACGCCATAAGTACCACCAATACCAGCTTCTGCTCCCATCAAGCGACCACCAAGATATTGTTCATCTGGACCATTGAATACAATGTAATCTTCTCCACCTGCAGCTACAAACATTTGAATATCTTGTACAGGCATAGAAGAATTTTTAACTCCAATCACACGAGGATTTTGACGCATTGTTGCATACAAACTACCAGTCAACGCAACCCCTGCCAATTGTGGAATATTATAAATGATAAAATCTGTATTTGGCGCAGCTTCACTCATTGCATTCCAATATTCTGCGATTGAATATTCTGGCAATTTGAAGTAAATAGGTGGGATAGCTGCAATAGCATCGACTCCAACACTTTCTGAATGTTTTGCCAATTCAATACTATCTTTCGTATTATTACATGCAACATGGTTAATAACTGTTAATTTACCTTTAGCAACTTCCATAACAGCTTCAATAATTTGTTTACGGTCTTCTACACTTTGGTAAATACATTCACCTGAAGAACCATTTACATAGATACCTTTTACACCTTTGTCAATGAAATATTGCACCAGAGATTTTACACGTTCTTGGCTAATTTCACCATTTTCTTCATAGCAAGCATAAAATGCAGGGATAACGCCTTTGTATTTAGTTAAATCTTTCATTAGATTTCTCCTTTATTTGTATTAAGTAATTATTTATTGTGATTAAGTAAGCATTGCAGAAATTAAAAATTTAAACTCTTCGTTATTTTTCCTCCTCTAACAAAAGTATATCAGAAGTGCGTCTTCCTGGGCTACATTCCCCACTAACAACGTAATATCCATTGTCAGCTTTTAGAAAACCTGCCCCACAAAGAGCAAAACGCTCATCGTTTGCAACAATCTTGACCTTACCTGTCTCTAAATCTAGTATTCGCAAGCTGCGATTCCAATTAAAGAAATCTCTTCCTTTAGAAAAGTATTCTTCCCTATAGCCAGGGGCTGCTAAATCAATAACTGCTTTATTATAAACAATTTCATTAAAGCCACCAAGCATCAATAAAACGTTTTCATTTATTTGTATACTTGATGCTCCTAGAACTGAACTTGGTAATCCGAACTCAAGTTTTTCCCACTTATCTTTTTTAAAAATATACTTGTATCCATCTAAATAAGCTTTAATGTTCGCTCCACCTAAATAATACAATTCATTTTGATATTTGACTGATAAACCTTGACCTCTACCAGAAACTGGGAAGTCGGATTTTTTTAAAAGCTCTCGAGTCTCAATATTGAACAGATAACTTTCCTGAAATCCAAAGAATAAGTGGCCATCAAAATAACAACCATAACCACTCTCTAGTTGGAAATCAAAATCCCCGAGACAGATTTCTTCTACACTTTCACCAATTGTAATACGATAAATACTTGAACCTAGAATATAAAAGATTTCATTTTCAACTTCAATCGTAATTCCTTTATCTGGAGAAATTTTTCCATCTTGTTCATATAGAAGATTAAATTTCTCATCATAAACTCTAATTTTATTAGATTGGACTTTTGGACTCTTTAACGGATCGTTATTTGGGAAATAACTACCCCCATATACTAAAATTCTATTGTTAATCCATCTACAAATCATCCCAGCTAGTCCTGGTGACTCTATATGATTTATAACATCAATTTTCACATTACACCTCTTCTCTAGCATGCTATTTCAATCCTGCTACGAAGCGTTCTGTAATCTC
>NZ_VMMK01000015.1:18341-24767 GCF_013277255.1 Streptococcus sp. 2154 | reverse complement strand
AAAGACATTCTCACATTCGAATTACATTCCATCCCTGATAGCGTAAAACAAACTAGTCAGGGTGACTAGTTTGTGGTATAATGAAAGGGACTCAAAAAGAAACAGGAGAAAAATGATGGATTTACTTTTAGCAATTGTATTGATTGTGCTAGCTTTTTTAGGAGGAGCTATTGGAGGAATGTACTTGGTTCGTAAGCAAATCGAAAAGGAATTCGCTGACAACCCACGTTTGAATGCTGAAGCAGTTCGTACTCTTTTGAGTGCAAATGGTCAAAAACCAAGCGAAGCCAAGGTACAACAAGTTTACCACCAAATCATTCGCCAACAAAAGGCAGCCCTTGCTAACAATAAAAAGAAAAAATAGATAAGGAAAAGTCTGGGATGAAAGTTCCAGACTTCTCACTATGTTGGCTAAGGGTTTAGGGATGAGACTTTTTCCTTGCATTCTATTGATATTTGATTATGATTAAGAGAGATAGTTATTGATTAGGCTGTCATTATTCAGTTCATAAGGAACGGTAATCATAATGAACTATCAATCAGAAAAAAGACTAGAAAGAAGACTGTATGGATAATCGCCCAATTGGTTTTTTGGATTCGGGTGTCGGGGGCTTGACCGTTGTGCGCGAGCTCATGCGCCAACTTCCCCATGAAGAAATCGTCTATATTGGAGATTCGGCACGGGCTCCCTATGGTCCCCGTCCTGCTGAGCAAATTCGTGAATATACTTGGCAGTTGGTCAACTTTCTTTTGACCAAGGATGTCAAAATGATTGTCATTGCTTGTAATACTGCGACTGCGGTCGTCTGGGAAGAAATCAAGGCTCAACTAGATATTCCTGTCCTAGGTGTTATTTTGCCAGGAGCTTCGGCAGCTATCAAGTCCAGTCAAGGTGGGAAAATAGGTGTGATTGGAACGCCCATGACGGTAGACTCAGACATTTACCGTCAGAAAATTCATGATCTGGCTCCAGACTTACAGGTGGAGAGTTTGGCCTGTCCCAAGTTTGCCCCCTTGGTCGAGTCTGGCGCCCTGTCAACCAGTGTTACCAAGAAAGTGGTCTATGAAACCCTGCGTCCCTTGGTTGGAAAGGTGGATAGCCTGATTTTGGGTTGTACCCATTATCCATTGCTCAGACCTATTATTCAAAATGTCATGGGACCAAAGGTTCAGCTCATCGATAGTGGAGCAGAGTGCGTACGGGACATCTCAGTCTTACTTAATTATTTTGAAATCAATCGTGGTCGCGATGCTGGACCACTTAATCACCGTTTTTACACAACAGCCAGCAGCCAAAGTTTTGCACAAATTGGTGAAGAATGGCTGGAAAAAGAGATTCATGTGGAGCATGTAGAATTATGACAAATAAAATTTATGAATATAAGGATGAACAGGACTGGTATGTCGGGTCCTATGGTATTTTTGGTGGCGTCCGGACGTTGACGGATGATGACTTGGACTTTCCTCTATTGGAGTTTGCCCAAAGATTTCGAGATGAGGATCGAGGTTTTCCTGTTTCTGTTACTGTTTTACGCTATGGTTCTCTCTACCGTTTATTGTCTTTTGTGGTAGATATCCTCAACCAAGAAATGGGACGAAATGTGGAAGTCATTCAACGTCAGGGTTTTTTTCTCTTAGTTGAAAATGGGCAACTCCTGCATGTAGAATTGCCTAAAGAAGGTGTTAATGTAGAAGCATTCTTTGAGACAAACAAGGTCAGAGAAACCTTATTGATTGCGACTCGAAACGAAGGCAAGACCAAAGAGTTCCGAGCTATCTTTGATAAGTTAGGCTACGATGTGGAAAATCTTAATGACTATCCTGACCTGCCTGAAGTAGCTGAAACAGGCATGACCTTCGAAGAAAATGCCCGTCTCAAGGCAGAAACCATTTCTCAATTAACGGGCAAGATGGTTTTGGCAGATGACTCAGGTCTCAAAGTCGATGTCCTTGGTGGCTTGCCAGGTGTCTGGTCAGCTCGTTTCGCAGGTGTGGGAGCTACTGACCGTGAAAACAATGCCAAACTCTTGCACGAATTGGCCATGGTCTTTGAACTCAAGGACCGCTCGGCTCAGTTCCACACAACCCTAGTCGTAGCCAGCCCAAATAAGGAAAGTTTAGTTGTTGAAGCAGACTGGTCAGGTTATATTAACTTTGAACCTAAGGGTGAAAATGGCTTTGGCTATGATCCCCTCTTCCTTGTAGGAGAAACAGGTGAGTCATCAGCTGAATTAACCCTGGAAGAAAAAAATAGTCAATCTCACCGTGCCTTAGCCGTTAAGAAACTTTTGGAGGTATTTCCATCATGGCAAAGCAAACCATCATTGTAATGAGCGATTCCCATGGCGATAGCTTGATTGTGGAAGAAGTCCGTGATCGCTATGTGGGCAAAGTCGATGCCGTTTTTCATAACGGCGATTCTGAACTACGTCCGGATTCTCCACTTTGGGAGGGCATCCGCGTTGTTAAAGGGAACATGGACTTCTACGCCGGCTACCCAGAACGTCTGGTGACTGAGCTTGGTTCGACCAAGATTATCCAAACTCATGGTCACTTGTTTGACATCAATTTCAACTTTCAAAAGTTGGACTACTGGGCTCAGGAGGAAGAGGCCGCTATCTGCCTCTATGGTCACTTGCATGTGCCAAGTGCTTGGTTGGAAGGCAAGATCCTCTTTCTAAATCCAGGTTCTATCAGTCAACCACGAGGTACCATCAGAGAATGTCTCTATGCTCGTGTGGAGATTGATGATAGTTACTTCAAAGTGGACTTTTTGACACGAGATCACGAGGTGTATCCAGGTTTGTCCAAGGAGTTTAGCCGATGATTGCCAAGGAGTTTGAGACTTTCTTGTTGGGGCAGGAGGAAACTTTTTTGACCCCTGCTAAAAATCTAGCTGTGTTGATTGATACCCACAATGCGGATCATGCGACCCTCTTGCTCAGTCAGATGACCTATACCCGTGTTCCTGTTGTGACAGATGAAAAACAGTTTGTTGGGACGATTGGACTCAGAGATATTATGGCTTATCAGATGGAGCATGACTTGAGCCAAGAAATCATGGCGGATACGGATATCGTTCATATGACAAAAACGGACGTAGCGGTTGTTTCGCCTGATTTCACCATTACGGAGGTCTTGCACAAGCTAGTAGATGAGTCCTTCTTACCGGTTGTGGATGCAGAGGGTATTTTCCAAGGGATTATTACGCGCAAGTCCATCCTCAAGGCCGTTAATGCCCTCTTGCATGACTTTAGTAAGGAATATGAGATTCGATGCCAATGAGAGACAGGATTTCAGCCTTTTTAGAGGAAAAGCAGGGCTTGTCTGTCAATTCCAAGCAGTCCTATAAGTATGATTTGGAGCAATTTTTAGACATGGTAGGTGAGCGGATTTCTGAGACCAGTCTCAAGATTTACCAAGCCCAGCTAGCCAATCTAAAAATCAGCGCCCAGAAGCGAAAGATTTCGGCCTGTAACCAATTTCTATACTTTCTCTATCAAAAAGGAGAGGTGGACAGCTTTTACCGCTTGGAATTAGCCAAACAAGCTGAAAAGAAGACGGAAAAGCCAGAGATTCTATACCTAGACTCTTTTTGGCAGGAAAGCGACCATCCAGAGGGACGCTTGCTAGCGCTCTTAATCCTAGAAATGGGGCTCTTGCCCAGTGAGATTTTAGCCATCAAGGTTGCGGACATCAATCTGGATTTTCAGGTGTTGCGAATCAGCAAGGCTTCCCAACAGAGGATTGTCAGCATTCCCACGACCTTGCTTTCGGAGTTGGAACCCTTGATGGGCCAGATATATCTCTTTGAAAGGGGAGGGAAAGCCTATTCTCGTCAGTGGGCCTTTCGTCAGTTAGAAGCTTTTGTCAAGGAGAAAGGTTTCTCAACCTTATCAGCTCAAGTCTTACGTGAACAGTTTATTCTAAGACAAATAGAAAACAAGGTCGATTTGTACGAAATTGCAAAAAAATTAGGATTAAAAACAGTCCTGACCTTAGAAAAATATAGATAATGGATATTAAATTAAAAGATTTTGAAGGGCCCCTGGACTTGCTCTTGCACCTGGTTTCTAAGTATCAGATGGATATCTACGATGTGCCCATTACGGAAGTTATCGAACAGTATCTAGCCTATGTCTCAACCCTGCAGGCCATGCGTCTGGAAGTGACGGGTGAGTACATGGTTATGGCCAGTCAGCTCATGTTGATTAAGAGCCGCAAGCTCTTGCCAAAGGTAGCGGAAGTGACAGATTTGGAAGATGACCTGGAGCAGGATCTTCTCTCTCAAATTGAAGAATACCGCAAGTTCAAGCTCTTGGGGGAGCACTTGGAAGCCAAACACCAAGAACGGGCCCAGCACTATTCCAAAGCGCCGACAGAGTTGATATACGAAGATGCGGAGCTTGTGCATGACAAGACGACCATTGATCTCTTTTTGGCTTTTTCAAATATCCTAGCCAAGAAAAAAGAGGAGTTTGCACAGAACCACACGACTATCTTGAGGGATGAGTATAAGATTGAGGACATGATGATTATCGTGAAAGAGTCCTTGGCTGGACGAGATCAATTGCGCTTGCAGGATTTGTTTAAGGAAGCCCAGAATCTCCAAGAGGTCATCACCCTCTTTTTGGCAACCCTAGAGTTAATCAAAACCCAGGAGCTAACCCTCGTACAAGAGGAGAGTTTCGGAGATATTTATCTCATGGAAAAGAAGGAAGAAAGTCAAGTGGCCCAAAGCTAGACTTGATAGAGAGGAAAGATGAGTACTTTAGCAAAAATAGAAGCGCTCTTGTTTGTAGCGGGTGAAGATGGGATTAGAGTCCGCCAGTTAGCTGAACTCCTCTCTCTGCCACCGACAGGCATCCAACAGAGTTTAGAAAAATTAGCCCAGAAGTATGAAAAGGCCCCAGATTCCAGTTTGGCTCTAATTGAGACAGGGGGCGCTTATAGATTGGTGACCAAGCCTCAATTTGCAGAGATTTTGAAGGAATACTCTAAGGCACCTATCAACCAGAGTTTATCTCGGGCTGCCCTTGAAACCTTGTCCATCATTGCTTACAAACAGCCCATCACACGGATAGAGATTGATGCCATCCGTGGGGTCAACTCGAGTGGGGCCTTGGCAAAGTTGCAGGCCTTTGACTTGATACGAGAAGACGGGAAAAAAGAAGTGTTGGGTCGCCCCAACCTCTATGTGACTACAGATTATTTCCTAGATTACATGGGAATTAACCATTTGGAAGAATTACCAGTGATTGATGAGCTTGAGATTCAAGCCCAAGAAAGCCAATTATTTGGTGAAAGGATAGAAGAAGATGAGAATCAATAAGTATATTGCCCACGCAGGTGTGGCCAGTAGGAGAAAAGCAGAAGAGCTGATCAAGCAAGGTTTGGTGACGGTTAACGGCCAAGTGGTACGTGAACTAGCAACCACTATCAAGTCAGGCGATAAGGTTGAAGTTGAAGGCCAACCTATCTACAACGAAGAAAAGGTCTATTATCTGCTTAACAAACCACGCGGTGTCATTTCCAGTGTGATAGATGACAAGGGCCGCAAGACGGTTGTCGACCTCTTGCCCAACGTGAAAGAGCGCATCTACCCTGTAGGTCGTTTGGACTGGGATACATCAGGAGTTTTGATTTTGACTAATGATGGGGATTTTACGGATGAGATGATTCACCCTCGTAATGAGATTGACAAGGTTTATGTCGCGCGTGTTAAAGGTGTGGCCAATAAGGATAATCTCCGCCCCTTGACCCGTGGACTTGAGATTGATGGTAAGAAAACCAAACCGGCTGTCTATGAGATTCTCAAAGTGGACCCAGTCAAAAACCGCTCTGTGGTGCAGTTGACTATCCATGAAGGGCGTAACCACCAGGTTAAAAAGATGTTTGAAGCTGTCGGTCTCCAAGTAGATAAGTTGTCACGGACCCGTTTTGGACATCTAGACTTGACAGGACTTCGTCCAGGAGAATCCCGTCGTCTTAATAAAAAAGAAATCAGCCAACTACACACCATGGCTGTAACCAAGAAATAATGAAACGAATTTTAATAGCGCCTGTGCGCTTTTACCAACGGTTTATCTCACCAGCCTTTCCACCCTCTTGTCGCTTTGAGCCGACTTGTTCCAACTACATGATTCAGGCTATTGAAAAACATGGCTTCAAGGGTGTTTTGATGGGCTTGGCTCGGATTTTACGTTGTCATCCCTGGTCGAAAACAGGTAAGGACTCCGTCCCAGACCACTTTTCCCTCAAACGGAATCAAGAAGGGGAATGAGGTGAGGTAAATAGATTTCAAAATGATAAAAACGCATCCTATCAGGTTTGAGTGAACTTGATAGGATGCGTTTTAGAATGTCAAAATTTTATACTCTTCGAAAATCTCTTCAAACCACGTCAGCTTCTATCTGCAACCTCAAA
>NZ_VMMK01000015.1:0-18293 GCF_013277255.1 Streptococcus sp. 2154 | reverse complement strand
GATTTTCATTGAGTATTAAATTGAGTTTGAAGTGGCTTATTTCAAAGCTTTTTGTGTGTCTTCAATCATGAGTTTTGTTGATTCAAGACCTCCTCCACTTAGATACCAGAGGTCTGGTGTTAGTTGGATAATCTTACCATTTTTAGCGGCAGGTGTTTCAGCGATAAGGGCATTTTCTAGGACACCGTCGTTGCTAGAGTTGTCCCCACCGATGGCAAGAGTACGGTTGATGACAAAGAGGATGTCAGGATTGATTTCTTTGACACTTTCAAAGCTGACTTCTTGTCCGTGGCGAGAATCTTCAAATTGAGTATCAGTTGGCTTGAATTTCAAGGTTTGGTACAAGAAAGAGAAACGAGATTGGGCACCAAAGGCAGCCATTTTTCCTTCATTGAGGAGGATGGCAAGGGCTTTTTTGTCAGAGCTTTCATTTTTAGTAGCGACTTCTTGGATGCTCTTGTCTAGCTTGTCCAATTCTTCCTTGGCTTTCTGTGTACTAGTTTCACCAAAGGCGCTTGCTAGGGATTCGATATTAGTCTTGGTAGAAGTCCAGTAGTCGTCCTTGCTTGCTTGGAAGAGAACTGTTGGGGCGATTTCTTTGAATTTGTCTACGAATTTTTGTGTACGTAGGGAAGCAATAATCAAATCAGGCTCAAGGGCGGCGATAGCTTCTAAATCAGGTTCTCTCATAGAACCAACATTTTTAACTTTTCCAGCTAGGTCTTTGAGATAGGTTGGTACTGTTTTTGTAGGCATTCCAACGATATTTTTTTCAAATCCTAGAGCACGAATAGTATCCGCAGCGCCGAGGTCAAAGGTCACAATCTTTTCAGGAACTTTGGAAAGTTTGACTTCGTCTAGTGAACTTTTAATGGTTATCTCTGTTGGAGCAGAGTTGCTTGTTTCCGACTGACTAGTGCTTGAGTTTGTATTTGTACTGCATGCACCAAGTAGAAGCAAGAAGCTGGCCACTAGGGCAGTGAAATAAAGTTTAAGGGATGTTTTCATGATTTCTCCTTTTTAAAATGTGATAACGATTTAGGGAGTCTCTTGGTCTTATTGACTAAGAGACCGAAGGTTCTCTAACTTGAGCTTCTATGTTACTAGCTATAGATACAGATCTTTTTGCCATTGATATCAGCTAGCGTGATAGGAATCTCATAGAGTTGACTGAGCAGGTCAGCCTGCATGATTTGATTGGTTCTTCCCTTGCTAAAGACTTGACCGTCCTTGAAGGCGATAATTTCATCCGCATACTGGCTGGCCATGTTAATATCGTGGAGGACGATGATAATGGTCTTGCCGAGTTCCTCCACCAGTCGCCGAAGAATCTGCATCATGCTGACGCTTTGCTTGATATCGAGATTGTTGAGTGGTTCGTCCAGCAAGATAAAGTCCGTATCCTGGGCCAGTACCATAGCGATAAAGACACGTTGGAGCTGGCCGCCAGACAGACTATCGATGTAGCGGTCTTTTAAGTTTATCAGTTCCAGATAGTTCAGAGTTTCTCGAATTTTTTCCCAGTCTTCTTCTCTCAGGCGTCCTCGGCTGTAGGGAAAACGTCCAAAGCTGACCAGTTCTTCAACGGTTAATTTTGCCTGGTAATTGATCTTCTGCTTTAGGATGGTCAGTTCTTGGGCTAGTTCTTGCGAATTCCAACTCTCGATTTCACGACCTTTGATACTGAGAATTCCCTGATCTTTCTTGGTCAGTCTGCTCATGATGGAGAGGAGAGTCGATTTTCCAGCACCATTTGGACCAATGAAGGCTGTCAGTTTCTGAGGACTGACTTCAAGCGAAATGCCTTGCAAAATATCCTGTTTTTGAATGGATTTGTCAATGTTTTCCAGTTTCACCGACGCGCCCTCCTATAAAGTAAGATAAAGAATAAGAAGCCACCCACACTCTCGATGATCATACTGATGCGAATTTCCAGCGCAAAGACTCGTTCAATCAAGGCCTGCCCCAAGGTCAAACTGATAAATCCGACCAGAATGGCCACGATAAAGAGCAACTTGTGCCGATAGTCTTTGACAATTAGGTAAGTGAGGTTGGCTAGCATAAAGCCGAAGAAGGCCATAGGTCCTACCAGGGCAGTTGCTGTTGAGGTCAAAAGTACGATACCCCAGAGGAGTTCTTTCTGTTCTTTTTCAACATCGAGTCCCAATACCTGAGCTGTTTCTCTTTGCAGGTGCAAGACATCCAGAATGACTGCTTTTTGAAAGAAAAAGATTGTCAAAGCAAGGATAATCAGAGAACCAATGGCTAGGATGGAAGTGTTGAGATGTTGAAAGGAGGCAAAGAGACTATTCTGCAGTTTATCGTATTCGTTTGGATCCATCAGGACCTGAAGGAAGGTACTGATATTTCGAAAGAGACTTCCGAGGGCTAGACAGATCAACAGAATGAAGACAAGGTCTTGCTTCATCAGTGTCTTCAAGTAGCCTTGCAAGGCGAGAAAGAAGAGGGATTGAAGTAGAAGTAAGACTAGGAATTCTAAAATGGGAGACTTCCCGAGTTGAAGAAACTTACTTTCAAAAACCAGTAGTAGGGTTTGTAGTAGGACGTAGAAGGATTCGATTCCCAAAATACTTGGCGTCAGGAAACGATTTTCCGTCAGGGTTTGAAAACTAATGGTCGAAATCCCAGTCGCGATAGCTACCAAGAGATAAACGACAATTTTTTGGGAACGTAGCTTCCAGGCAAAGGCAGACAGGTGGGTGATGGGCCAAAAATAGAGGAGACAAGCTCCAATGGCCAGAATAATGAGAAGGCAGAAGAGTTTGGTATGTTTGCTTTTAAACTGCATCTTTTCGTCCCCCTCTCCAGAGAAGTAGGATAAAGACGAGGCTACCAATGATTCCTAGTAGAAGACTGACAGACAGCTCATAGGGCCGAATCAGAACTCGGGATAGGATGTCGCAGGCCAGAACTAGATTGGCACCGACTAGTGCGACGATGAGTTTGGTCTGGCTTAGATTATCTCCATAGCGCTTGCGAACAAGATTGGGAACGATGACCCCGAGAAATGGCAAGCCACCCACGGTAATCATGGTGACACTAGTCGTTAGTGCCACCAGAAAGAGGGCCAGTTTTTCAAGTAGGGAGTAGGAAATCCCCAAACTCTCGCTGGTTTCTTTCCCTAGATTCATGATAGTGAAGGTTTGGGATAATTTCCAAACGGCTATCAGGATGATGAGGCCTAAGAAGAGCCACTCATACTGATGAGTCTGAATCATGGAGAAGGATCCTTGGGTCCAAGCACTCATACTCTGAACCAGATTGAAACGATAGGCGATAACTTCTGTGACTGAGTCGATAATCCCACTATAGATGATTCCAATCAGAGGCAACATCCACCTTTCCTTTACAGTAAAAATGGTCATAAAGGCTAGGAAGAAGAGGGTAAATATGATGGATGAAACAAAAGCGAAGAGCATCTTTTGGGTTAGACTCGCAGACGGAAAGATAAAGAGGCTCAATACCATTCCCAGTTTGGCGGCTTCAGTGGTTCCAACTGTACTCGGAGCAGCAAACTGATTTTGAGTGATGGTCTGCATGAGAAGGCCTGCCATACTCATACTAGAGGCCGCAAGGAGAATACTGATGGTTCTTGGAAGACGGGACTCCTGAAATAGTAGCCAGGTCTGCTGGTCGAAAGCAAAGAGTTTTCCCCATGAAAAATCACTGGTTCCAATGCTAATAGAGAGAAAGACTAGGAGCAGAAGTAAGCCAATTAAATAATGAGAAAGTTTCATACCCCGTCCTTTCATGTAGATTTGGTATCGAAAGATACCTGCGGATATTACTGTAACATGTTTTTTCTAATCTGTCAATAAAATTTCTGACAATTTAATGTAAAAAAGAAAGAAAAATTCCTGAAAGAATATCTGTCTCTCTTTTTTATAGGAAAACTGAGTAAGAAACTATCCACCTTCCCACTATCCTTCTCCTCTAAAAAGTGGTAAAATGGATGAAAGAAAGAAGGAACTGAAATGACAACATTATTTTCAAAAATTAAAGAAGTAACAGAACTTGCTGCTATCTCAGGTCATGAGGCGCCTGTCCGTGCTTATCTTCGTGAAAAATTGACACCGCATGTGGATGAAGTGGTGACAGATGGCTTGGGTGGTATTTTTGGTATTAAACATTCAGAAGCAGCGGATGCGCCGCGCGTCTTGGTCGCTTCTCACATGGATGAAGTTGGTTTTATGGTCAGCGAAATCAAGCCAGATGGTACCTTCCGTGTCGTAGAAATCGGTGGCTGGAACCCCATGGTAGTCAGCAGCCAACGTTTCAAACTTCTGACTCGTGACGGTCGTGAAATTCCTGTGATTTCAGGTTCTGTTCCGCCGCATTTGACTCGTGGAAAGGGGGGACCAACCATGCCAGCCATTGCCGATATCGTCTTTGATGGCGGTTTTGCGGATAAGGCTGAGGCAGAAAGTTTTGGAATCCGTCCTGGTGATACCATCGTACCAGATAGCTCTGCAATCTTGACAGCCAATGAAAAAAATATCATCTCAAAAGCTTGGGACAACCGCTACGGTGTTCTTATGGTTAGCGAGTTGGCGGAAGCTCTGTCAGGTCAGAAACTTGGCAATGAACTCTATCTGGGTTCTAACGTCCAAGAAGAGGTTGGTCTCCGTGGTGCGCATACTTCCACAACCAAGTTTGACCCAGAAGTTTTCCTAGCAGTTGACTGCTCACCTGCTGGTGATGTTTATGGCGGTCAAGGCAGGATTGGAGATGGAACCTTGATTCGTTTCTACGATCCAGGTCACTTGCTTCTCCCAGGAATGAAGGATTTCCTTTTGACAACAGCTGAAGAAGCTGGTATCAAGTACCAATACTACTGTGGTAAAGGCGGAACAGACGCTGGCGCAGCACATCTGAAAAATGGTGGTGTCCCATCAACAACAATCGGAGTCTGTGCTCGTTATATCCATTCTCACCAAACACTTTATGCAATGGATGACTTCCTAGAAGCGCAAGCCTTCTTACAAGCCTTGGTGAAGAAATTGGATCGTTCAACAGTTGATTTGATTAAAAATTATTAAACATAAGGAGGTGGTAGGGATGGTAGAACCAAACCTAGAAAGCCTTGTAAAAGATCTTTACAATCATGCTCGACATGATTTGAGTGAAGATTTAGTTGCTGCTCTCCTAGAGACTGCTAAAAAACTGCCTACTACAAATGAGCAATTGCTGGCAGTTCGTCTCTCAGGTCTGGTCAATCGTGAATTGCTCAAGAATCCCAAACATCCGGCACCTGAGTTGCTCAATTTGGCTCGTTTTATCAAGAGAGAAGAAACCAAGTACAGAGGAACCGCAGTTTCTGCGCTTATGTATGGGGAGATTTTTAAAATGCTTTGATTCCATTGTGGATCAAAGTATTTTTTGGTACGACGGGCATGTCGTGCATCTGAGGTGTAAGTCCTCGGTGGGCACCTGCTACCGGTGAACCCAATAGCGATTCCTAAGCCTGACTATCGTGAGGTAGCGGATTAAAACGGTCTGGAGATAGACCGTTTTAAGTCTGACACTGGAAATAAGAATCGTTAGAGGAAGGGATAGCGAAATCGTGGCTCTACGAACAGGAAGGTGATAGTAAGGCGTATATAGCGGATAAGGGGGCCAGAAACTCTAAAGTCCAAAAAGGTAGTCGTAACCTATATGCGTAAATCACGAGAGTAATTGAATTCGGACTAAGGTTTGTGTGAAAAAGATAAATCTTTCTAGAGTCTAAAGACTCTGCGTCAGATTTCCTATTTTCACTCTAACCTTTTAACGTCCTCATATCTTGTATAAACGAGGAAAGATGTAGGACTTATCCCGTGAGGTCTCATGAGCGCTGAAAGCGTAGTAACAAGGAATCATGAGAAGTCAGCCGAACCCATAGTAGTGAGGAAACTTCTGTAATGGAAGTGGAGCGAAGTGAGGAATCGTCAAACGGTAGGGTATAGGCTGTTTGAAGGGTGCTACGAAAAAGATAGGGTAAGGTGAAATTATAGCGGGATGAAATAAGATATGAACAAATTGATTGGGGGAATTAAATCGCTTTCTATCGATGTTTTAGAAGATACAGTGCCCTAGTCCAACTTCAATATACTATAAAAGAACAGATGGAAGCAATTATGATTGACTTCTATCTTTAAAATAAATGGTCTGATAGGAAAAACGTGACTCCTCATAAAATATAGTATAGTACAGATGGAAGGCTTTTGTAGACTGGAGGACGAAGGAGTTTAGAAACTCTCGTTAAAAGTTAGTTGAACCGGAGTATGGTGATGTAAATCATTATCAAAAATTATTTCTAAATCGAAATAGTTGACAGTTGAAAGGACAAGTGTTACAATTATTCTATTCATTTCGATATCGAAATAATTGGAGGTGTTATGAAAGATAGTCATTTGCTAGCCCATCATATTCGTTTGTTGAATGGGCGGATTTTTCAGAAGTTACTGAGCCAAGATCCTGAGGCTCTTTATAGGGGTGAGCAGGGTAAGATTTTAGCGGTTTTATGGAATAGTAAAACTGGCTGCGCAACTGCGACAGATATCGCGCTTGCGACTGGGCTTGCGAATAATACGCTGACGACTATGATAAAAAAGCTAGAGGAACAAAAGCTTGTAATTGTTAGTCCGTGTGGAAAAGACAAGCGTAAGAAGTATTTAGTTTTAACGGAGTTAGGCAAGTCCCAGAAAGAAGTGGGGCATCGTGTTAGTCAGAAATTGGATACGATCTTTTACAAAGGATTTTCAGAGGAAGAAATTCGGCAATTTGAAGCCTTTCAAGAAAGAATTTTGGCGAATCTGAAAGAGAAGGCAAAAGAGGATTAAAATAGATCAAATTAGCTGTTTATAAGTAAAGGCCGCTTTCGACTTTGTTTTCCAACTCTTAGGACAAGGAAACTATGTGGTTAGTTATGGTCAGACTCAGATTGATGGCCTTGCTTATGCCCAGTACAATATCTTCCGTTTAGAAAATGGAAAAATTGTAGAGCATTGGGACAATAAGGAAGTCATGCCTAAGGTAGAAGACATGACCAATCGAGGAAAGTTTTAAAATGAGGACAAAGAATGATTGAATACAAAAATGTAGCACTGCGCTACACAGAAAAGGATGTCTTGAGAGATGTCAACTTACAGATTGAGGATGGGGAATTTATGGTTTTAGTTGGGCCATCTGGCTCAGGTAAGACGACCATGATTAAGATGATTAACCGTCTCTTGGAACCGACTGATGGAAATATTTATATGGATGGCAAGCGCATCAAAGACTATGATGAGCGTGAACTTCGTCTGTCTACTGGTTATGTTTTACAGGCCATTGCCCTATTTCCAAATCTAACGGTTGCGGAAAATATTGCCCTGATTCCTGAGATGAAGGGCTGGACTAAGGAAGAAATTGCTCAGAAAACAGAAGAGCTTTTGGGCAAGGTTGGTTTACCAGTAGCTGAGTATGGGCATCGTTTGCCTAGTGAACTATCTGGTGGAGAACAGCAACGGGTTGGTATTGTCCGTGCTATGATTGGTCAGCCTAAGATTCTCCTCATGGATGAGCCTTTTTCGGCTCTTGATGCTATTTCGAGAAAACAGTTGCAGGTTCTGACAAAAGAATTGCATAAAGAGTTTGGGATGACAACGATTTTTGTAACCCATGATACGGATGAAGCTTTGAAATTGGCGGACCGTATTGCTGTCTTGCAGGATGGAGAGATTCGTCAGGTGTCGAATCCTGAGACTATTTTAAAAGCTCCTGCAACAGACTTTGTTGCAGACTTGTTTGGAGGTAGTATTCATGACTAATTTAATTGCAACTTTTCAGGATCGTTTTGGTGATTGGTTGACAGCCCTATCTCAACATTTGCAGTTGTCACTTTTGACCTTGTTACTAGCTATTTTGCTTGCGATTCCCTTGGCTGTTTATCTTCGCTATCATGAGAAGTTGGCGGATTGGGTCTTACAGATTGCAGGGATTTTCCAGACCATCCCGTCTCTGGCCTTGTTGGGGCTCTTTATTCCCTTGATGGGAATTGGAACCTTGCCTGCATTGACAGCTCTAGTGATCTATGCGATTTTTCCGATTTTGCAAAATACCATCACTGGACTCAAGGGAATTGATCCGAGTCTGCAAGAGGCTGGGATTGCCTTTGGGATGACCAGATGGGAACGTCTCAAGAAATTCGAAATTCCACTGGCCATGCCGGTTATCATGTCTGGGATTCGGACTGCAGCTGTCTTGGTTATCGGTACGGCAACCTTGGCTGCCTTGATTGGTGCAGGGGGACTAGGTTCCTTTATCCTTTTGGGAATTGACCGTAATAATGCCAGTCTGATTTTGATTGGGGCCCTTTCTTCAGCAGTGCTTGCCATTGCCTTTAACTTCCTACTAAAAGTGATGGAAAAAGCAAAATTGCGGACGATTTTTTCTGGTTTTGCCTTGGTGACCATATTGCTTGGTTTGTCTTATAGTCCAGCTCTTTTGGCTCAAAAAGAGAAAGAGAACTTGGTCATTGCTGGGAAATTGGGACCAGAACCAGAAATTTTGGCCAATATGTATAAACTCCTCATTGAAGAAAATACCAGTATGACTGCGACTGTTAAACCGAATTTTGGGAAAACAAGCTTCCTCTATGAAGCTCTGAAAAAAGGCGATATTGACATCTATCCTGAATTTACAGGAACGGTGACTGAAAGTTTACTTCAGCCATCACCGAAAGTGAGTCATGAGCCAGAGCAGGTTTATGATGTAGCGCGTGATGGTATTGCCAAACAGGATCATCTAGCCTATCTCAAACCCATGTCTTATCAAAATACCTATGCTGTAGCTGTTCCGAAAAAGATTGCTCAAGAATATGGCTTGAAGACCATTTCGGACTTGAAAAAAGTGGAAGGGCAGCTGAAGGCAGGTTTTACTCTCGAGTTTAATGACCGTGAAGACGGAAATAAGGGCTTGCAGTCAATGTATGGTCTCAATCTTAATGTGGCGACCATGGAGCCAGCCCTTCGCTATCAGGCAATTCAGTCAGGTGATATTCAAATCACGGATGCCTATTCAACCGATGCAGAGTTGGCACGTTATGATTTACAGGTATTGGACGATGACAAACAACTCTTCCCACCTTATCAAGGGGCTCCACTGATGAAAGAAGCTCTTCTCAAGAAACATCCAGAGTTGGAAACAGTTCTCAATAAATTGGCTGGTAAAATTACTGAAAGCCAGATGAGCCAGCTCAACTATCAAGTCGGTGTTGAAGGCAAGTCAGCGGAACAAGTAGCCAAGGAATTTCTACAAGAACAAGGTTTGTTGAAGAAATGATGGGGTAGAGACTTTAAACATACTGAACTCAACTTCCTTAAACGACTAGATAAAAGAATGCTCAGACAATTTCGTCTGGGCTTTTTTGATGTGAGAATGACTGAATGTCACTTAAAATGGAAAGAAAGAGAAAATTTTCATGATTTTCTAAAATTTTACTGTAAAGACAGTTGACTATTCATAAAATAGGTGTATAATATTTTGTGAACTACTTAACAAATAAGGGGTTTCAGCTCATGTCGACTAAGGTTAGAAATCTTGTGTATAGGCAGTTCATTATCTAATAGAGCGTTGCGTCCGAAAGTCTATCCAGACACGGCTCTTTAAAAACAAAAGGAGAAATGATGCATACTTATTTGCAAAAGAAAATTGAAAATATCAAAACAACCCTAGGTGAAATGTCAGGTGGTTACCGTCGTATGGTTGCGGCTATGGCTGATTTAGGATTTTCAGGAACTATGAAGGCTATCTGGGATGACCTCTTTGCCCATCGTAGTTTTGCCCAGTGGATTTATTTGCTGGTTTTAGGAAGTTTTCCTCTCTGGCTGGAGTTGGTTTACGAACATCGTATTGTTGACTGGATTGGGATGATTTGTAGCTTGACAGGGATTATCTGTGTAATCTTTGTATCGGAAGGTCGAGCAAGTAATTATCTTTTTGGCTTGATTAACTCTGTTATTTACCTTATTTTGGCCCTACAGAAAGGCTTTTATGGTGAGGTGCTGACGACACTTTACTTCACAGTCATGCAGCCAATTGGACTTCTAGTTTGGATTTATCAGGCACAGTTTAAGAAGGAAAAGCAGGAGTTTGTCGCGCGTAAACTGGACGGCAAGGGCTGGACAAAGTATCTTTCCATTAGTGTGCTTTGGTGGTTGGCCTTTGGCTTCATTTATCAGTCTATTGGTGCCAATCGTCCCTATCGTGATTCAATCACAGATGCAACCAATGGGGTAGGGCAAATCCTCATGACAGCTGTTTACCGTGAACAGTGGATATTCTGGGCGGCTACCAATGTCTTTTCAATCTATCTCTGGTGGGGAGAAAGCCTGCAAATTCAAGGGAAATATCTAATTTATCTCATTAACAGTCTAGTTGGTTGGTATCAATGGAGCAAGGCAGCTAAGCAGAATACTGATTTACTTAACTAGGAAAAGATGTTTGAAAGTGCTGTTTTGAGATTTCGATTAAAACAGATATAGTTGATAATCAAGGATTTATAGTATGAAAAAGAGGATCGGCGGGTCCTCTTTTGTTGTTGAAAAGATAAAAAACTCAGTAACCTAGAAATAAGACAACTGAGCTTTACTCTATATTCAATTTTTAGGAATGAGAAGGTCTAGATAAAATTGGACAACTTCCTGGTCTGTGAAATCTTGACCTTTTTTGAGCCACCAGGTCAATGTCTCGATAAAGTTGGACATGACCAAGTGTTGGAGGTAAGAAGTAGGCAGATTAGGGTGGGCTTCTTTTAAATTATCAGCTAGCACGGAATAGACATGGTGTTCTAGCTCTTTATGGAGTTGACGGAGGAAGTAGTCATTTTTGGAAAATAGCAGACTGGTGATATGGTCTTGGTTTTTATGAAAATGGAGAAAGAGGTGGGCGAGGTAGTCCTCGGTTGAAATGGCTTGCTCTCTTTCAAAAAGATGATGGAAGAGGTAGCGGCAGAGCTGGTCCAGAAGAAGCTCCTTACTCTCATAGTGACAGTAAAAGGTGGATCGTCCCACATCTGCGAGATCAATGATATCCTGAACAGTAGTGGTCTCGTAGCCCTTAGCATTCAAAAGTTGTATAAAAGCTTGATAGATGGCTTTTTTGGTTTTGCTGATACGGCGGTCAATGTTAGTCATATGGACACTTAAGGCAAATTGTTCAGAACTGAATAAAGCTGACGTTTTGCTTCTATCCTTTCTTTGAGTTTTAGTGGATAATGATAATGAACAAGGTGTTCATAAATCTATTATAACAAAGGAATGAGAAATATGAAGGCAAAATATGCTGCTTGGGTGGCTTTTTTCTTAAATTTGACTTATGCCATTGTTGAGTTTATTGCAGGTGGAATATTTGGTTCTAGCGCTGTTCTTGCTGACTCTGTGCATGACTTGGGAGATGCGATTGCAATTGGAATATCAGCTTTTTTAGAAACAATCTCCAATCGTGAAGAAGACAATCAGTACACCTTGGGCTATAAGCGGTTTAGCCTGCTAGGAGCCTTGGTAACAGCTGTGATTCTCGTAACGGGCTCTGTTCTAGTCATTTTGGAAAATGTCACGAAGATTTTGCATCCGCAACCAGTCAATGATGAGGGGATTCTCTGGTTAGGAATTATTGCGATTACTATCAATCTGTTAGCGAGTCTGGTGGTTGGTAAGGGAAAGACAAAGAATGAGTCTATTCTGAGTCTGCATTTTCTGGAAGATACGCTAGGGTGGGTAGCTGTTATCCTGATGGCGATTGTTCTTCGATTTACGGACTGGTATATCCTAGATCCTCTTTTGTCCCTTGTCATTTCTTTCTTTATTCTTTCAAAAGCCCTTCCACGTTTTTGGTCTACACTCAAGATTTTCTTGGATGCTGTGCCAGAAGGTCTTGATATCAAGCAAGTAAAGAGTGGCCTGGAGCGATTGGACAATGTGGCCAGCCTTAATCAGCTTAATCTCTGGACTATGGATGCTTTGGAAAAAAATGCCATTGTCCATGTTTGTCTAAAAGAAATGGAACATATGGAAACTTGTAAAGAGTCTATTCGAATTTTCCTAAAAGATTGTGGTTTTCAAAATATTACCATTGAAATTGATGCTGACCTAGAAACTCACCAAACCCATAAGCGAAAGGTGTGTGACTTGGAACGGAGTTATGAGCATCAACATTAGAAAAAAGTGAAAAATACTTGGGTACTATCTTATTTGGAATAGAGTAATTTCTTTATTATTTAAATATTTCAAAAATTGGTAAGAGAAGAGCATTGTATAAACTCCAGATATATGATTGTTAATGATAAAAATTTTTCGATTAGGTGCAAAATGCTTGACTTGGAGTCAACTCAAAGTTATATAATAAGATAAGTGAGTTAGAGTAGCTTAAACTCAGTGAATGAAAGGAGAGGAGGTTAGCCTATGAATATTAAATCTGCCAGTGATTTGTTGGGAATTTCAGCGGATACGATTCGGTATTATGAACGGGTTGGTCTTGTGCCACCGATTACTCGTACTGCAACTGGGATTCGTGATTTTCAAGATCAGGATATAGAAGCGCTGGAATTTATTAAGTGTTTTCGTTCGACAGGTGTCTCTGTAGACAGTTTAGTTGACTATATGTCGCTCTACCAAAAGGGGGATGAAACGCGAGAGGAGAGGCTTGGTATTTTAGAAGAGGAAAAGAAAAAATTAGAGGAGCGCTTGTCTCAGTTACAGACGGCTTTAAATCGCTTAAATCTCAAAATTAAACTTTATAAGGAAGGAAAATTTTAAATGAAATCAGCAGTATATACAAAGGCAGGTCAGGTTGGACTTGCTAGCATTGAACGTCCGCAAATAATAGAAGCGGATGATGTGATTATTCGTGTGGTTCGTGCGTGCGTTTGTGGTTCAGATTTATGGAGGTACCGTAATCCAGAAACGAAAGCTGGACACAAAAATAGTGGACACGAAGCGATTGGGATTGTTGAAGAAGCTGGGGAAGCCATTACGACGGTGAAACCAGGTGATTTTGTGATTGTCCCTTTTACACATGGATGTGGTGAGTGTGATGCCTGTCTTGCTGGATTTGACGGTTCTTGCGACAATCATATTGGCAATAATTTGGGGGGTGATTTTCAGGCAGAATATATTCGCTTCCACTATGCAAACTGGGCGCTGGTTAAAATCCCTGGTCAACCTTCTGACTATACAGAAGGGATGCTCAAGTCCCTTTTGACTCTTGCAGATGTCATGCCGACAGGCTATCATGCGGCGCGTGTTGCAAATGTTCAAAAAGGGGACAAGGTTGTTGTTATCGGTGATGGGGCTGTTGGTCAATGTGCTGTCATCGCGGCTAAGATGCGTGGAGCATCACAAATTATCCTTATGAGCCGTCATGAAGACCGTCAAAAGATGGCTATGGAGTCAGGTGCGACAGCTGTTGTTGCAGAACGTGGTCAAGAAGGAATTACCAAGGTGCGTGAAATCCTCGGTGGAGGAGCAGACGCAGCACTTGAATGTGTTGGTACGGAGGCTGCTATAGAACAGGCGCTAGGTGTTCTTCATAATGGAGGGCGTATGGGCTTTGTAGGAGTCCCACACTATAATAATCGTGCTCTTGGTTCGACATTTATTCAAAATATCTCTGTAGCAGGTGGGGCAGCTTCTGCTACAACATACGATAAGCAATTTTTACTAAAAGCCGTCCTTGATGGTGATATCAATCCAGGTCGCGTCTTTACTTCAAGTTATAAACTGGAAGATATCGACCAAGCCTACAAAGATATGGATGAACGTAAGACAATTAAGTCTATGATTGTAATCGAATAAAAAACGAATAGGAGTTTTAGAACTCTATTCGTTTTTTATGTTATCCTATTCTTGATTTAGGGTACTTTCTCTTAATGTCAGTTTGGTTCCCAACATGGTCAGGCTAGGTATTTTCCGACCATGGAGTACTTCTTTGTTAAGAATATCCATACCTGCTCGGCCCATTTCTTCAGTATAAACCGTGATGCTAGAAAGGGGAGGATAAACCTGTTTGGTCAGACTAGTGTCGTTAAAGGAAATGAGGGTGACACGATCTGGCAGGCTGATTCCAGCCTCTTGAAGGGCACGGAGGGCGCCGATAGCTAAACTATCGCTAGCTGCAAAAAATGCTGGTGGGAGTTGGTCTCCCAAACTCTGAATAGCCTCCTTCATCAGGTCATAACCAGACTGGGCAGTAAAGCTTCCTTGAAAGACCAGTTCATCATGATAGATTCCTTTTGTTTGACTGTAGTTCTTAAAGTTTTCCAGACGCTTGTCCTGAATGATTTCTTCTTGATCAGTTGTTTCTTCAAGACCTGTTAGAATCCCAATGCGATTCAGCCCTTGACTGAGGAAATAATCGACAACCTGTTTCATAGCAGTGTAAAAGTCCGTAATAATGCAGGTATGTCCCATGGAAAGTGTATCACTGTCTAGAAATACAAGAGGCTTTTGGTATTCTTCAAAGGCAGAAATCTGAGCTCGACTAAATTTTCCGATACAGAGAATCCCAATCACTTCCTCGCTTAGGGTAAAAGGATGGTCATTAAAATAGCGCAAGATATCATAGTCCAGTTCTTGGGCTCTTTTTTCTATGCCTAGGCGAATCTGGTAGTAGTAGAGGTCATCCAGCTCTCCTTGTTCGCTGACCCATTGGATAATGGCAATCTTTTGCTTGGGTTTGTGGGACTCGCCTGTCTTGAGGTGCTTAGTGTAGCCCAACTCTTCAGCAACAGTTAAAATACGGTGTCTGGTTTTTTCTGTAACAGATAGGCTCTGGTCGCGGTTTAGGACATGGGATACGGTCGCGATAGAGACAGAGGCTAGCTGTGCAATGTCTTTTAAGGTAGCCATAAATCCTCCTCCTTTTAGGTTAGTATATCATATTTTTCTGCCTTTTACCGATATTTTAGTAAAAGTTTAGTAAAAAGGATTGACCTTGGAAAATCTCTTGGATACAATAGAAGAAAACGATTACACGTTAAGGTGACTTAACGGACAGTCAAAGGAGAAATCATATGACACAAGATCTTACTGCAGAAGCTCTTCGTAAAGACTTTCTTGCTGTTTTTGGTCAAGAAGCAGACCAAACATTCTTTTCACCAGGTCGTATCAACTTGATTGGTGAGCACACAGACTACAACGGTGGGCACGTTTTTCCTGCCGCTATTTCCTTGGGAACTTACGGTGCAGCTCGCAAGCGTGACGACCAAGTCTTGCGTTTCTACTCAGCTAACTTTGAGGACAAGGGCATTATCGAAGTGCCTCTCGCTGACCTCAAGTTTGAAAAAGAGCACAACTGGACCAACTATCCAAAAGGTGTCCTTCATTTCTTGCAAGAAGCTGGGCATGTGATTGACAAAGGTTTTGATTTTTATGTTTATGGGAATATCCCAAATGGTGCTGGTTTGTCTTCTTCAGCATCATTGGAACTCTTGACAGGGGTTGTGGCAGAGCATCTCTTTGATTTAAAATTAGAGCGTCTCGATTTGGTTAAAATCGGAAAACAAACAGAAAACAACTTTATCGGAGTCAACTCTGGTATTATGGACCAATTTGCTATCGGTATGGGTGCAGACCAACGTGCTATTTACTTAGATACTAACACTTTAGAGTATGACTTGGTGCCACTTGATTTGAAGGACAATGTCGTTGTTATCATGAACACTAACAAACGCCGTGAATTGGCGGACTCTAAATACAATGAACGTCGTGCTGAGTGTGAAAAAGCAGTGGAAGAATTGCAAGTTGCCTTGGATATTCAGACCCTGGGTGAATTGGACGAGTGGGCCGTTGACCAATATAGCTATCTGATTAAAGATGAAAATCGTTTGAAACGTGCTCGCCATGCTGTGCTTGAAAACCAACGTACCTTTAAAGCTCAAGCAGCCCTTCAAGCAGGTGATTTGGAAACATTTGGTCGTTTGATGAATGCGTCACACGTTTCTCTGGAGCGTGATTATGAAGTAACTGGTTTGGAATTGGATACTCTTGTTCACACAGCTTGGGCACAAGAAGGAGTTCTCGGTGCTCGTATGACAGGGGCTGGTTTTGGTGGCTGTGCCATTGCCTTGGTTCAAAAAGATACTGTTGAGGCCTTTAAGGAAGCTGTAGGCAAACACTACGAGGAAGTAGTTGGATACGCTCCAAGCTTCTATATCGCTGAAGTTGCAGGTGGCACTCGCGTCCTTGACTAGTCAAAAGGAGGCTCTATAGTGATCTTAGTAGATAAATTTGTAACACATGTCATTTCTGAAAGTTCATTTGAGGAAATGGATCGAATCTACCTGACCAACCGTGTTTTGGCACGAGTGGGAGAAGGTGTTTTGGAAGTTGAGACCAATCTGGATAAATTGATTGACCTCAAGGACCAGCTAGTTGAGGAAGCCGTTCGATTAGAGACGATTGAGGATAGTCAGACTGCGCGTGAAATCCTCGGTACTGAACTGATGGACTTGGTGACTCCTTGTCCGAGTCAGGTCAATCGTGACTTCTGGGAAGCCTATGCCTACTCTCCTGAGCAAGCGATAGAGGATTTTTATCAACTCAGTCGGAAAAATGACTACATCAAACTCAAGGCCATTGCTAAAAATATCGCTTATCGTGTTCCATCTGATTATGGAGAACTTGAAATTACCATCAATCTCTCTAAGCCTGAAAAGGATCCGAAAGAGATTGCGGTAGCCAAGTTGGTGCAAGCTAGTAATTATCCTCAGTGTCAACTTTGTTTAGAGAATGAGGGTTACCATGGTCGGATCAACCACCCAGCTCGCAGAAACCACCGGATTATCCGTTTTGAAATGGTTGGTCAGGAATGGGGGTTCCAGTATTCGCCCTATGCTTACTTTAATGAGCATTGTATCTTTTTAGATGGCCAGCATCGTCCCATGGCCATTAGTCGTCAGAGTTTTGAACGTCTGTTGGCTATCGTAGAGCAGTTTCCAGGATATTTTGCTGGATCTAATGCCGACCTGCCGATTGTGGGGGGCTCTATTCTAACTCATGATCATTATCAGGGAGGCCGTCACGTATTTCCTATGGAATTGGCTCCCTTGCAAAAGACCTTCCGATTTGCTGGTTTTGAGCAGGTCAAGGCTGGAATTATCAAGTGGCCAATGTCTGTCCTACGCTTGACTTCGGATTCCAAAGAGGATTTGATTAACTTAGCTGATAAGATTTTCCAGGAATGGCGTCAGTATTCAGATTCTAGTGTGCAGATTTTGGCAGAGACGGACGGAACACCGCATCACACCATCACACCAATTGCTCGTAAACGCGATGGACAGTTTGAGTTGGACTTGGTCTTACGAGATAATCAAACATCACCAGAACATCCTGATGGCATTTATCATCCTCACAAGGATGTCCAACATATCAAGAAGGAAAATATCGGCTTGATTGAGGTCATGGGCTTGGCTATTTTACCACCTCGTCTGAAAGAAGAGGTGGAGCAAGTCGCTAGCTATCTCGTGGGAGATGGTGATACAGTTGCCGATTATCATCAGGAATGGGCAGACCAACTCAAAGTCCAACATCCAGACCTAGCGGATAAAGAAAAAGCCCTTGAAATCGTCAAGGACTCTGTTGGTGCTATCTTTGCGCGTGTACTGGAGGATGCAGGTGTCTACAAGCAGACAGAACAAGGACAGGCAGCCTTTATGCGCTTTGTGGAGCAGGTTGGAATTTTGCCAGACTAGGAGCTTTCTCCTTGAACAGTCCTATAAAAAGTAGTATCATAGTGTCGTTTGAAATATCAGGAGGAAACAATGAAAGATTTTCATTTTGACGCTATATCTGCCTTTGAAAATTACGAAATTGAACAAATGAGAGATGGTCACGTTGTGGTGACGACCAAAGTAGTGGACTCGTCGCTCAACTACTATGGCAACGCCCATGGTGGTTATCTCTTTACCCTTTGCGACCAGATCAGCGGTTTGGTGCTCATATCTCTGGGGCTTGATGGAGTGACACTCCAATCCTCTATCAACTACCTCAAATCAGGAAAACTTGACGATGTGCTGACTATTATAGTTGCTTAGTTTCAAACAAGCATGTTATAATAAAGCTATGGCATATAGTACAGATTTTAAACAGCGAGCATTAGATTACATCAAAGAGGGGCACAGCCATGTCGAGGCAGCCAAGGTTTTTGATGTTGGCGTCAGAACTCTCTTCACGTGGGAAAAGAACTTACGTGAACAAGGACACTTAGAGAGGAAAAAGCGAGTCGTCAAAAACCGAAAGATTCCTTTAGAGGAA
>NZ_VMMK01000014.1:45685-53724 GCF_013277255.1 Streptococcus sp. 2154 | reverse complement strand
GTTTGGAACGCTTTTTAAAACTAAATGACTATAACAGCTATTGCCCAAGGAAAGAAAACAAAGAAACAAGCCTGTGTCGAACTTAATCTTTCTGAAAGACAAATCAATCGTCTGCTACTAGTCTATCAACAGAAAGGAAAAGAAACCTTCAGACACGGAAACAGAGAATTGGAAGATTTTTTATTTGTGTCTTAAATCAGGTCTTGCGTGACATTTTCTGCTCTCCACATACCATTGTTGATTAACAGAACACCAGAATTAAAATTATGTGTATAAAAATCATCTCTAACTGCAGCTAAGGGTATAGCCGTCAAGTCCAAATCCCACAGCTCATCTATCGATTTTCTTACAACAATATCTAAATCCAAATACAGTACACGAGACTCGCTTACATACTTTGGAATAAAATACCTAAAAAAGCCGCATATGAAAGTCCCTCAAAGGGGAGACGATAACCTTTCAGAATACTACTGTCAATCTAAACATTCACAATCTCACTATTCAAAGTCTCTAGTCTTTTTTCCATCAATTGGAACCATTCTCGCGGAAGGTCATCATTAAAAACATAAAACTTAAGATTATAATGATGAACACAAAGAGATTTTATTGTTGTTTCAACTTTATCCATATAAGCATTATCTGCACCTAAGACAATCGTTTTTTTCTCTTCTTTCACTCTTTATCTTATTTCTTTTTATTCCCATCATATGTTTCTACGTAACCATTATTTTCGCCTATTCGTTCGTAAAACCATACCAGTGGAGATTTTAGATGAAGTCTCATTACGGTTTACAATTTTTACATTACGACACGGAGTTTTACAAATCGATTTCATTTGCCAAACGTAGTTAGTAAGGCAGTTAGCTAGGCTACCTACTTTCTGCTACAACGGAAAAATCCACGAATCAATATTATTCGTGGATTTTTCCTAGTGAAGCGTTTAGGTAAGCCGATTGTTATACTACGACACGTAGTTTGACCAATCGATTCTATTTGCCAAACGTAGTTAGTGAGGCAGTTAGCTAGACCGCTCACTACCAGTTACGACGTAAAGTTTTACGAATCGATATTATTCGTAAAACTTTACTAGTGGAGCGCCTAGAGTCTGGGACAAAAAGATTTTGATTTTATGAATTCTTTATTATAAGTTTTTAAAATCGATAGATTAGACAAAAAAGCAAACAAAACAGAATTCTGAGTGTCAGATAACTTGTTTTGTTCGCTTTTTATATTTAAGGTTAGACTTTTGTCCCAGACTCGTTAGTTACTTAGATTGTTACACAATCAAATAAATTTACTGAACTACGACACTGAGTTTTACAAATCAATTCCATTTGTAAAACTCAGTTAGTGAGGCAATTAGCTAGTTCGCCAAATAGCGACTAGCGTCCAACAATTAGGAACTTTAGTTCCAATTGTTGGTACTGAGTCACATCTTCTCTTCCAACTCTACATCTGGATACTTGTCCGCAAACCAACGGAGAGCAAAGTCATTTTCAAAGAGAAAGACTGATTGGTCGAAACGGTCTTTAGCCAAGATATTGCGGCTTGATGACATGCGTTCATCCAAGTCCTCAGGTTTAATCCAACGAACGGTCTTTTTACCCATTGGGCTCATGACCACTTCTGCATTGTACTCGCCTTCCATACGGTGCTTAAAGACTTCAAACTGAAGTTGACCAACAGCTCCCAGCATGTACTCGCCTGTTTGGTAATTCTTATAAAGCTGAATAGCTCCTTCTTGCACCAATTGCTCGATTCCCTTGTGGAAAGATTTTTGTTTCATAACGTTCTTAGCAGATACTTTCATGAAAATTTCAGGAGTAAAGGTTGGCAGCGGTTCAAACTCAAACTTGTTTTTTCCAACTGTCAAAGTGTCACCAACCTGATAAGTACCTGTATCGTAAACCCCGATGATATCACCTGCCACGGCATTGGTTATATTCTCACGACTTTCCGCCATAAACTGAGTCACATTCGACAGTTTAGCCCCCTTACCAGTACGAGGCAGGTTAACACTCATACCGCGCTCAAATTCACCAGATACGATACGGACAAAGGCAATGCGGTCACGGTGACGAGGGTCCATATTGGCTTGGATTTTAAAGACAAATCCTGAAAAATCCTTGTCGTAAGGATCCACAATTTCGCCATCTGTTTTCTTGTGTCCATGTGGTTCTGGAGCAAACTTAAGGAAAGTCTCAAGGAAGGTCTGCACACCAAAATTTGTCAAAGCCGAACCGAAGAAGACAGGTGTCAATTCTCCAGCAAGGATAGCTTCCTCTGAAAACTCATTTCCAGCTTCATTTAAAAGTTCAATATCATCTTTTACCTGCTCGTAGAAAGGATTGCTGCTAAAAAGCTTGTCCCCATCTTCTAAACTGGCAAAACGCTCATCCCCCTTATAGAGCTCCAAGCGTTGGTTATAGAGGTCATAGAGCCCTTCAAAAGCTTTCCCCATCCCGATTGGCCAGTTCATCGGATAGCTCGCAATACCCAAGACTTCTTCCAATTCTTGCAAGAGGTCCAGTGGCTCACGACCGTCACGGTCTAGCTTGTTCATAAAGGTAAAGACTGGAATACCACGGTGTTTGACAACTTCAAACAATTTCTTTGTCTGCGCCTCGATACCCTTGGCAGAGTCCACGACCATGACCGCAGCATCCACCGCCATCAAGGTACGATAGGTATCTTCTGAGAAATCCTCATGCCCTGGTGTGTCAAGGATATTCACGCGCTTGCCATCGTAGTCAAACTGCATCACAGATGAAGTAACCGAAATCCCACGTTGCTTCTCGATATCCATCCAGTCAGACTTGGCAAAAGTCCCTGTTTTCTTTCCTTTTACGGTACCAGCCTCACGAATCTCGCCCCCAAAGTAGAGCAACTGCTCAGTGATGGTTGTTTTCCCCGCGTCTGGGTGAGAGATGATGGCAAAGGTACGACGTTTCTTAATTTCTTCTTGAATATTCATAAGTTCTCTTTCTTTGATTCTCTATTTTTCTTGTTTCAATAGCTAAGAATGATTTTTACATTGGATTTTACCATTCCTTTCAACACTCCATTATATCGGATTTTAGCATTTTTTTCAATTTCTATTTCTTTTCACTTATCCCTCCCTTATTTATAGGAAAATATGGTAAAATAGAACAGACTAAAAATCATCATTTCACGAAAGGATGCAAGATGAAAATTACGCAAGAAGAGGTAACACACGTTGCCAATCTTTCAAAATTAAAATTCTCTGAAGAAGAAACTGCTGCCTTTGCAACGACCTTGTCTAAAATTGTTGACATGGTTGAATTGCTGGGCGAAGTTGACACAACTGGTGTCGCACCTACTACGACCATGGCTGACCGCAAGACCGTACTCCGCCCTGATGTGGCTGAAGAAGGAACAGACCGTGATCGCTTGTTTAAAAACGTACCTGAAAAAGACAACTACTATATCAAGGTACCAGCTATCCTAGACGATGGAGGAGATGCCTAATGACTTTCAACAATAAAACCATTGAAGACTTGCACAATCTCCTTGTCTCTAAGGAAATTTCTGCAACAGAATTAACACAAGCTACGCTTGAAGATATCAAGTCTCGCGAGACAGCTATCAACGCTTTTGTTACCATCGCTGAAGAGCAAGCTCTTGTTCAAGCTAAAGCCATTGATGAAGCTGGAATTGACACTGATAATGTCCTTTCAGGAATTCCGCTTGCAGTAAAGGATAATATCTCTACAGATGGTATCCTCACAACTGCTGCCTCAAAAATGCTCTACAACTATGAGCCAATCTTTGATGCGACAGCCGTTGCCAATGCAAAAGCCAAGGGCATGATTGTCGTAGGAAAAACTAACATGGACGAATTTGCCATGGGTGGTTCTGGTGAGACTTCTCACTACGGAGCAACTAAAAATGCTTGGGACCACAGCAAGGTTCCTGGTGGTTCATCAAGTGGTTCAGCTGCAGCTGTAGCCTCAGGACAAGTCCGCTTGTCACTTGGTTCTGATACGGGTGGTTCCATCCGCCAACCTGCTGCCTTCAACGGGATCGTTGGTCTCAAACCAACCTACGGAACAGTTTCTCGTTTCGGTCTCATTGCCTTCGGTAGCTCATTAGACCAAATCGGACCTTTCGCACCAACTGTTAAGGAAAATGCCCTCTTGCTCAACGCTATTGCCTGCGAAGATGCCAAAGACTCTACTTCTGCCCCTGTCCGCATTGCCGACTTTACTTCAAAAATTGGTCAAGACATCAAGGGCATGAAAATTGCTTTACCTAAGGAATATCTAGGCGAAGGGATTGACCCAGAGGTTAAGGAAACCATTCTGAATGCAGCCAAACACTTTGAAAAATTGGGTGCTATCGTCGAAGAAGTCAGCCTTCCTCACTCTAAATACGGAGTTGCCGTATACTACATCATCGCTTCATCAGAAGCTTCATCAAACTTGCAACGCTTTGACGGTATCCGTTACGGCTACCGCGCAGAGGATGCGACAAATCTTGATGAAATCTATGTAAACAGCCGTAGCCAAGGTTTTGGTGAAGAGGTGAAACGTCGTATCATGCTAGGTACTTTCAGCCTTTCATCAGGTTACTACGATGCTTACTATAAGAAAGCTGGACAGGTTCGTACACTTATCATTCAAGATTTCGAAAAAGTCTTCGTGGATTATGATTTGATTTTGGGTCCAACTGCTCCAAGTGTTGCCTATGACTTGAATTCTCTCAACCATGACCCAGTTGCCATGTACTTAGCCGACCTATTGACCATACCTGTAAACTTGGCAGGACTGCCTGGAATTTCGATTCCTGCTGGATTCTCTCAAGGTCTACCTGTCGGACTCCAATTGATTGGTCCCAAGTACTCTGAGGAAACCATTTACCAAGCTGCTGCTGCTTTTGAAGCAACAACAGACTACCACAAACAACAACCCGAGATTTTTGGAGGTGACAACTAATGAACTTTGAAACAGTCATCGGACTTGAAGTCCACGTAGAGCTCAACACCAATTCAAAAATCTTCTCACCTACTTCTGCCCACTTCGGAAATGATCAAAATGCCAACACTAACGTGATTGACTGGTCTTTCCCAGGAGTTCTGCCAGTTCTCAATAAAGGGGTTGTCGATGCCGGAATCAAGGCTGCTCTTGCCCTCAACATGGACATCCACAAAAAGATGCACTTTGACCGCAAGAGCTACTTCTATCCTGATAACCCCAAAGCCTACCAAATTTCTCAATTTGATGAACCAATCGGATATAATGGCTGGATTGAAGTCGAACTAGAAGACGGTACGACCAAGAAAATCGGTATCGAACGTGCCCACCTAGAGGAAGACGCTGGTAAAAACACCCATGGTACAGATGGCTACTCTTATGTTGACCTCAACCGCCAAGGGGTTCCCTTGATTGAGATTGTATCTGAGGCAGATATGCGTTCTCCTGAAGAAGCCTATGCTTATCTGACAGCCCTCAAGGAAGTTATCCAGTACGCTGGCATTTCTGACGTTAAGATGGAGGAAGGTTCGATGCGTGTGGATGCCAACATCTCCCTTCGTCCTTATGGTCAAGAGAAATTCGGTACCAAGACTGAATTGAAGAACCTCAACTCCTTCTCAAACGTTCGTAAAGGTCTTGAATACGAAGTCCGACGCCAGGCTGAAATTCTTCGCTCAGGTGGTCAAATCCGCCAAGAAACACGCCGTTACGATGAAGCGAATAAAGCAACCATCCTCATGCGTGTCAAGGAAGGGGCTGCTGACTACCGCTACTTCCCAGAACCAGACCTACCCCTCTTTGAAATTTCTGACGAGTGGATTGAGGAAATGCGGACTGAGTTGCCAGAGTTTCCAAAAGAACGTCGTGCGCGTTATGTATCTGACCTTGGTTTATCAGACTACGATGCTAGTCAGTTGACTGCTAATAAAGTCACTTCTGACTTCTTTGAAAAAGCTGTTGCCCTAGGTGGTGATGCCAAACAAGTCTCTAACTGGCTCCAAGGGGAAGTCGCTCAGTTCTTGAATGCTGAAAGCAAGACGCTGGAACAAATCGAATTGACACCAGAAAACTTGGTTGAAATGATTGCCATCATCGAAGACGGTACTATCTCTTCTAAGATTGCCAAGAAAGTCTTTGTCCACCTGGCTAAAAATGGCGGTGGCGCGCGTGAATATGTGGAAAAAGCAGGTATGGTTCAAATCTCAGATCCAGCTGTCTTGATTCCAATTATCCACCAAGTCTTTGCGGATAACGAAGCCGCAGTTGCCGACTTCAAGTCAGGCAAACGTAACGCCGACAAGGCCTTTACAGGATTCCTTATGAAGGCAACCAAAGGCCAAGCCAACCCACAAGTTGCCCTTAAACTACTTGCACAGGAATTGGCGAAGTTGAAAGAAGATTAATATGTAAAAGAAACCAGCCTTGAGGTTGGTTTTTTCTCCCCTACCATCTCCCAATAACTATTTTGGCTTTATTTCCAGAAGATTTTATGGTAAAATGAAGAGTAATAATATTTATTAAAGAGGTAAAAACATGATTGAAGCAAGCAAATTGAAAGCTGGTATGACATTTGAAACTGCAGACGGAAAATTGATCCGCGTTTTGGAAGCTAGCCACCACAAACCAGGTAAAGGGAACACAATCATGCGTATGAAATTGCGTGATGTCCGTACTGGTTCTACATTTGATACAAGCTACCGTCCAGAAGAAAAATTCGAACAAGCTATTATCGAAACTGTTCCAGCTCAATACTTGTACAAAATGGATGAAACTGCCTACTTCATGAACACTGAAACTTACGACCAATACGAAATACCAGTCGTAAATGTTGAAAATGAGTTGCTTTACATCCTTGAAAACTCTGATGTGAAAATCCAATTCTACGGAACTGAAGTAATCGGTGTAACTGTACCAACTACTGTTGAATTGACAGTTGCTGAAACACAACCATCTATCAAAGGTGCTACTGTTACAGGTTCTGGTAAACCAGCAACCATGGAAACTGGACTTGTTGTCAACGTTCCAGACTTCATCGAAGCTGGACAAAAATTGATCATCAACACTGCAGAAGGAACTTACGTTTCTCGTGCCTAATCTCTAGAAAGAGGTCATTCTATGGGAATTGAAGAACAATTTGGCGAAATCGTTATCGCTCCACGTGTACTTGAAAAAATCATTGCCATCGCAACTGCTAAAGTTGATGGTGTCCACTCATTTTCAAATAAATCCGTATCTGACACCCTATCAAAACTCTCTCTTGGTCGTGGCGTCTACTTAAAAGAAAGCAACGAAGAGCTAACTGCTGACATCTATCTCTACCTTGAGTACGGTGTGAAAGTACCTAAAGTAGCTATTGCTATTCAAAAAGCAGTCAAAGATGCTGTCCATGATATGGCTGATGTGGAACTTGCTGTTGTCAATATTCACGTTGCGGGAATCGTTCCAGACAAAACACCAAAACCTGAGTTGAAAGATCTGTTTGACGAGGACTTCCTCAATGACTAGTCCACTATTAGAATCCAGACGTGAACTTCGTAAATGCGCTTTTCAAGCTCTTATGAGCCTTGAATTCGGAACAGATATGGAAACAGCTTGTCGCTTTGCCTACACACATGACCGTGAAGATGAAGATGTGCAAATCCCAGCCTTTCTTCTAAACTTGGTTTCTGGTATCCAAGCTCGAAAAGAAGAGTTGGATAAACAAATCAACCAGCACCTCAAATCAGGCTGGACAGTTGAACGCTTGACCTTGGTCGAAAAAAACTTACTACGCTTGGGTATCTTTGAAATTACATCATTTGATACACCTCAGCTGGTAGCAGTCAATGAAGCCATTGAACTTGCCAAGAATTTTTCAGATCAAAAATCAGCCCGTTTTATCAATGGATTGCTTAGTCAATTTGTAACTGAAGAAAATGAATAATCAAAAAGGTGTTTGGTCTTCCAGGCACCTTTTGACTTTCCCCTCTGCACAGAGTAATACTCTTCGAAAATCTCTTCAAACCGCGTCAACGTCGCCTTGTCGTATATGTGTTACTGACTTCG
>NZ_VMMK01000014.1:7300-45629 GCF_013277255.1 Streptococcus sp. 2154 | reverse complement strand
TCTACAACCTCAAAGCAGTGTTTTGAGCAGCCTGCGGCTAGTTTCCTAGTTGGCTCTTTGATTTTCATTGAGTATAAGAAGCACATAAAAACTAGAACTAACTGCCAGTTCTAGTTTTTGCGTATTCTGAGGTATTAGTATTTTCTAAATCGTTGATAGCGTTCTTCCAGCAACTCTTCTAGCGGTTTTTGTGAAAGTCTAGCCAGCTCAGCTTGAAGTTCTTTCTTGACACTCTTAATCAGTTCTTTACTAGAAAGTCCTGCTTCAGAAATCACCTTGTCCACCACGTCCATTTCTAACAGTTCATGGGAAGTGATTTTCATCAGTTCTGCTGCTTCCATGGCACGAGTTCCGTCCTTCCATAAAATGGAAGCAAAGCCTTCTGGACTGAGAATAGCATAGATAGAATTTTCCAGCATCCAAACACGGTCCGCAACGGCTAGAGCCAGAGCCCCACCTGAACCACCTTCACCGATAATGATGGCAATAATAGGAACTTTCAAATCACTCATTTCCATGAGATTGCGAGCAATAGCTTCTCCCTGTCCACGTTCTTCCGCTCCGACACCAGGATAAGCACCTGCTGTATTGATAAAGGTCACAACTGGACGGCCAAATTTCTCAGCCTGTTTCATCAACCGCAGTGCCTTTCGGTAGCCTTCTGGATGTGGTTGGCCAAAATTCCGTTTGAGGTTGTCTTGCAAACTCTTGCCTTTTTGGATACCAACCACTGTTACAGCTTGGTCTCCAAGCCAACCAATACCACCAACAACTGCACCATCATCACGAAAAGAACGGTCACCATGTAATTGGATAAATTCATCAAAAATGCCTGTCGCAAAGTCCAAGGTTGTCAAGCGACTCTGCTCACGCGCTTCTCTGACTATTTTTGCAATATTCATCTAGGACTCCCTCCATGCAATCTGACTAGGCTAGCAATCATATCTGGTAAGTCTCTTCTTTTGACAATAGCATCCACAAAGCCATGTTCTAATAGGAATTCTGCCTTTTGGAAATCCTCAGGCAAGCTTTCACGAACCGTATTTTCAATGACACGACGCCCAGCAAAACCAACCAAGCTCTGTGGTTCAGCCAGAATGATATCGCCTTCCATAGCGAAAGAAGCTGTCACACCACCAGTCGTTGGATCTGTCAAAATGGTCAGGTAAAAGAGACCAGCATTTGAATGGCGTTTAACCGCCGCAGAGATCTTAGCCATCTGCATGAGACTCATGATTCCTTCCTGCATACGGGCTCCACCAGAGGCTGTGAAGAGGACAACTGGCAATTTTTCGACAGTCGCATACTCAAACAAACGAGTGATTTTTTCACCTACAACCGTACCCATAGAAGCCATGATAAAGTTAGAATCCATAATCCCAAGAGCCACAGTCTGACCTTTTATAAGAGCTGTTCCTGTCACAACGGCTTCATCCAGACCTGTTTTTTCACGCATAGTTGCTAGTTTCTTTTGATAATCAGGGAAATGCAAGGGATCCTTGCTTTCAATCCCTGTAAACAATTCCTTGAAGGTTCCCATATCAATCATCAAAGCCAAGCGTTCTTGAGCAGAAATACGAAAGGTATAGCTACAGTGCGGACAGATACGCTCACTTCCCAGATCCTTCTGATAAATGGTATGCTTACAACCCGGACACTGGGAGAATAATTCATCTGGAACCTCTGGCTTAGCTTGAGGTTTTTCCCTAACCGAACGATTGGGATTGATTCGAATATACTTATCTTTTTTACTAAATAGAGCCATTGATTCCCCTTTTCGGTTTAAACTCTTAAAGTCATTTTATTCTTTTTCTTGATATTTAGGTAAGAAGGTTTCCATCAAGAAGGAAGTATCGTAATCTCCAGCAATGACATTGCGATCTGAAATGAGGTCAAGCTGGAAATCTGCATTGGTCTGCACCCCTTCAATCTCTAATTCATATAGGGCACGTTGCATTTTCATCAAGGCGTCAAAACGATTTTCGCCGTGTACTATGATTTTGGCAATCATACTATCATAATAAGGCGGAATGGTATAACCTGGATAAACTGCTGAATCCACGCGCAAGCCAACTCCACCACTTGGCAGATAGAGATTAGTAATCTTACCTGGACTTGGAGCAAAGTTAAAGGCTGGGTTTTCTGCATTGATACGACACTCGATGGCATGACCGCGTAGGACAATATCTTCTTGCTTAACAGACAAAGGCTGACCTGCCGCAATGCAAATCTGTTCCTTAACGATATCCACACCTGAAACAAACTCTGTTACTGGATGTTCTACCTGAACACGAGTATTCATCTCCATGAAATAGAAATTGCTACTTGCTTCATCAAGAAGAAATTCAATGGTTCCTGCATTCTCATAGCCAACAAACTCTGCCGCTCGAACAGCAGCAGCACCTATTTCATGACGCAGCGTTTTTCCGATTGCAATCGAGGGACTTTCTTCCAAAACCTTTTGGTTATTCCTTTGAAGAGAACAATCCCGTTCACCCAAGTGAATCACATGTCCATGCTCATCACCTAGGATTTGAACCTCAATGTGCCGAGCTGGATAGATAACCCGTTCTATGTACATGGCACCATTGACATAATTGGCCTTGGCCTCACTAGAGGCAGTTTCAAAGGCAGAAACGAGGTCATCTGGTTTTTCAACCTTACGAATCCCTTTACCACCTCCACCTGCTGAAGCCTTGAGCATAACAGGATAGCCAATTTTTTCAGCAACAATCAAAGCTTCTTCAGAGTTATGCACTTCTCCATCTGAACCTGGTATAACAGGCACACCTGCTTTAATCATCTGAGCACGCGCATTGATCTTATCCCCCATCATATCCATAACATGACCAGATGGACCGATAAACTTGATACCTACTTCTTCACACATGGTCGCAAATTTGGAATTTTCACTGAGAAATCCAAAACCAGGGTGAATAGCTTCTGCCTCAGTCAAGACTGCAGCTGATAGAACTGCATTAATATTGAGATAAGACTCTGTTGCCTTGCCAGGACCAATACAAACTGCTTCATCTGCCAAAAGCGTATGAAGAGCTTCCTTATCAGCAGTTGAATAAACCGCTACCGTCGCAATCCCCAATTCACGTGCCGCACGGATAATACGAACCGCAATTTCACCACGATTGGCAATTAAAATTTTTCGAAACATGGAGAACCTCCTTAGTTCCCAATTGCAAAAGTAAGGATACCACTGGCTGCAAGCTTGCCATCCACTTCAGCCTTTGCTTCAACCACAGCTATGGTGCTACGACGTTTTACAAAAGTCGCTGTCATAACCAATTGGTCGCCTGGTACAACTTGCTTCTTGAACTTAACCTTGTCCATACCAGCGTAAAAGACCAGTTTTCCTTTATTTTCAGGTTTTGATAACTCCAACACACCAGCAGTTTGCGCCAAGGCTTCCATAATCAGAACACCTGGCATAACTGGGTATTGAGGAAAGTGGCCGTTAAAGAAAGGCTCGTTAATGGTCACATTTTTGATAGCAACAATGGTATCCTCGCTCACTTCCAAGACACGGTCCACTAGAAGCATAGGATAACGGTGGGGAAGGGCTTCTTTGATTCCTTGAATATCGATCATTTGATACGTACCAATCCTTTACCAAACTCAACCATTTCCTCGTTAGAGACGAGAATTTCCGTTACCACACCATCCTTAGGAGCTGGGATTTCATTCATGACTTTCATGGCTTCGATAATGACCAATGTTTGACCTTTTTTGACACTATCACCAACTGTAACGAAGGCAGGTTTATCTGGTCCAGCAGCCAAGTAAACCACTCCAACAAGTGGACTCTCTACAAGATTTCCCTCAGTAGCCACACTTGCTTCAGCTGGAGCTGGAACTTCTTCTGCTACAGTTTCTGCTGGAGCAGATGTAGAAGCTACTGGACTTGGTGTTGCTAGAACAGGTGCTGGAGCGACTTGAGTTGCAACTTCAGGCACAGGTCTCGCTTCATTCTTGCTAAACTGCAACTCATCCGTCCCATTTTTATAAGAAAATTCTCTCAAACTTGACTGGTCAAATTGAGTCATCAAGTCTTTAATATCATTTAAATTCATACTTATCTATTCTCCCAACGTTTGAAAGCAAGAACTGCATTGTGGCCTCCAAAACCAAAAGTATTTGAAATAGCGTATGGAATTTCTTTCTCCAAGCCTTGTCCATAAACGACATTAGCTTCGATATAATCTGATACTTCACTTGTCCCAGCTGTCATTGGTACAAAGTTATGACGCATAGCTTCGATGGTGACGATAGCTTCTACTGCACCCGCAGCCCCCAGCAAATGTCCTGTAAAAGACTTGGTTGATGATACAGGTACTTCCTTACCAAGAACAGCTACGATAGCTCCACTTTCTCCTTTTTCATTGGCAGGAGTTGACGTTCCGTGAGCATTGACATAGGCTACTTGCTCTGGAGAAATCTCAGCTTCTTCCAAGGCTAGTTTGATGGCCTTGATAGCTCCCTGACCTTCTGGATGTGGAGAAGTCATGTGGTAGGCATCACAAGTATTTCCGTAACCAACCACTTCAGCCAGGATAGTAGCTCCACGTTTTTCAGCGTGTTCAAGACTTTCTAGAACCAACATCCCTGAACCTTCACCCATAACAAACCCATTGCGATCCTTATCAAATGGGATCGAAGCACGAGTTGGATCCTCTGTAGTAGAGAGAGCTGTTAAGGCTTGGAAACCAGCGATGGCAAAAGGTGTGATAGAAGCTTCTGTTCCTCCCACCAACATCACATCTTGGAAACCAAACTTAATGGAGCGGAAGGCATCCCCAATCGCATCATTTGATGAAGAGCAGGCAGTATTGATAGATTTACAAACACCGTTTGCACCAAAACGCATGGCTACATTCCCAGAAGCCATATTTGGTAAAGCTTTTGGAAGAGTCATTGGTTTGACACGTTTGGGTCCTTTTTCATGAAGGCGAAGTACCTGATCTTCAATTTCCTTGATTCCACCAATACCAGATGCAACGATAACACCAAAACGATCCCTATTAAGAGCCTCTACATCAAGATTGGCATGATTTACAGCCTCTTGGGCTGCATACAAGGCATATAAAGAATAGTTATCAAAACGGTTGGTATCTTTTTTTATAAAGTATTTATCGAACGGAAAATCTTGGATTTCTGCCGCATTATGCACATCAAAGTCACTATGATCAAATTTTGTAATGACACCAATGCCGATTTTCCCAGTTGCTAAACTATTCCAAAATTCTTCTGGTGTATTTCCAATTGGAGATGTTACTCCATAACCTGTTACCACTACTCGATTTAGTTTCATTCTTTTCACCTCTAGCTTTCGCTACATACTTAAGCCACCATCAATGGCAACCACTTGACCAGTTAGATAATCTTGGCCTGCTAAAAATACTGTCAAATCTGCAACCTGCTCTGCCTGCCCAAATTCTTTCATCGGAATCTGAGCTAGTGTAGCTTCCTTAATCTTATCTGATAAGATAGCGGTCATATCAGACTCAATCATTCCTGGAGCAATCACATTGACTCGTATATTCCGACTAGCGACTTCGCGTGCCACAGACTTGGTAAAGCCAATCAAGCCAGCCTTAGAAGCAGCATAGTTAGCTTGACCAATATTCCCCATCAAACCAACAACACTAGACATATTAATGATAGCACCTTCTCTGGCTTTCATCATCGGTTTCAAGACTGATTGTGTCATATTAAAGGCACCAGTCAGATTGACCTTGAGCACTTTTTCAAAATCTGCTTCTGTCATCTTAAGCATAAGAGTATCTTGGGTGATCCCTGCATTGTTGACCAAAACATCTACTGAACCCAGTTCTGCAATAGCTTGATCAATCATACGCTTAGCGTCTGCAAAATCTGATACATCTCCTGAAATGGGAACCACCTTGATACCATAGTTTGAAAACTCAGCGAGCAATTCTTCTGAGATTGCCCCACGACTGTTTAAGACAATGTTGGCTCCTACTTGAGCAAACTTGTGGGCGATGGCAAGACCAATTCCACGACTCGAACCTGTAATAAAGATATTTTTATGTTCTAGTTTCATTTTTTTCCTTTCAAAACTTCTACTTATTTTAGCCTATTTCTCTAAAAGTGCTACTAAACTCGCTTGATCTTCCACATGAGCTAAGTGAGCAGTTTGATCAATTTTTTTAACAAAGCCTGACAAGACTTTCCCCGGTCCAATCTCGATAAAGTTGCTTATGCCTGCTTCTTGCATGACCCCAATACTTTCATAGAAACGAACGGGTTCCTTGACCTGACGCGTCAAGAGCTGAGCAATGTCCTCTTTTTGCATCACAGCAGCTTCTGTATTGCCGACTAGGGGACAAGTAAAATCTGAAAAACTTACCCGAGCTAGAGTTTCAGCTAGTTTCTGGCTAGCAGGCTCAAGGAGAGCGGTGTGAAAGGGACCTGACACCTTGAGAGGAATCAAGCGTTTGGCACCTGCTTCTTGCAAAAGTTCAACCGCTCGATCAACTGCAACCACTTCTCCAGCAATGACGATTTGTGCAGGTGTGTTATAGTTGGCTGGAGTAACCACTCCAAGTTCAGAAGCTTTTCGACAGACTTCTTCAATAACCTCTACTGGCGTATTGAGAACTGCTACCATCTTGCCAGAACCAGCAGGGGCCGCTTCTTCCATATAGAATCCACGCTTAGCTACCAAGGCAACCGCATCTTCAAAATCCAAGGCACCGCTGGCCACCAAGGCAGAGTATTCTCCAAGAGACAAACCAGCAACCATATCAGGTTGATAGCCCTTTTCTTGCAACAAATGGTAAATAGCAACTGAAGTTGCTAAAATAGCTGGTTGCGTATAGCGGGTCTGATTGAGTTTGTCTTCTTCCGTATCGATGAGATGACGCAAATCATAACCGAGTACCTGACTCGCTTGATCAATCGTTTCTTTGACAATCGGGTAGTGATCATAGAGATCCCGTCCCATCCCTAGATACTGGGAACCTTGGCCAGCAAATAAAAAGGCTGTTTTAGTCATTTCTTACAACTCCTGCCCAACGAGAGGCTTCTTCTTGTATTTTCTTAGCTGCTCCATAGTACAAATCTTTTAGGATTTCTTCAACGGTTTCTTCTTTGGAAACAAGCCCTGCAATTTGACCTGCCATAACAGACCCACCATCCACATCTCCGTGAACAACCGCTTTGGCTAGGGCACCTGCTCCCATTTGTTCAAAGATTTCTAAATCAGGATTTTCCTGTTTAAAGGCATCTTTCTCAGCTTTTTCAAAATCACGAGTCAATTGATTTTTAATAGCACGAACAGCATGGCCAAAGTGTTGAGCTGAAATCGTAGTATCAATATCTCTAGCTTTTAAAATCTTGGCCTTGTAATTTGGATGTGCATTAGACTCTTTGGCAACGACAAAACGAGTTCCAACCTGAACAGCCTCTGCACCTAGCATAAAGCCAGCCGCAGCACCTTCACCATCCGCAATCCCTCCTGCCGCAATAACAGGAATAGATACAGCTGCCGCCACTTGACGCACCAAGGTCATGGTTGTTAATTTACCGATATGCCCCCCAGCTTCCATTCCTTCTGCGATAACAGCGTCCGCACCAATTTTTTCCATTCGTTTAGCTAGGGCAACGCTTGGTACAACTGGAATAACCGTGATCCCAGCTTCATGGAAGCGTTCCATGTATTTTCCAGGATTTCCTGCGCCTGTTGTCACTACCTTAACACCTTCCTCGATAACGAGGTCTACAATATCTTCCACAAAGGGAGACAAGAGCATGATGTTGACACCGAAGGGTTTATCCGTCAACGATTTGATCTTGTCAATATTGGCCTTGACGACTTCTTTCGGTGCATTCCCACCACCGATAATGCCTAGTCCTCCAGCCTTGGAAACAGCTCCTGCCAAATCACCATCAGCAACCCAAGCCATTCCTCCTTGGAAAATAGGATAATCAATGTTCAATAATTCTGTAATACGCGTTTTCATAGTGCCTCCAACCTTCCTTGCTTACGTAATAGTTCGATTTCACCATAATTTGACAGTCAAACTATTACCTAAACAAGAGGGAGTGGGTTTCCCTACTCCTTCTATCTATATTCTGCTTATACTCTTCGAAAATCAAATTCAAACCACGTCAGCGTCACCTTGCCGTACTCAAGTACAGCCTGCGGCTAGCTTCCTAGTTTGCTCTTTGATTTTCATTGAGTATTATTTTGTTTGCTCTTCAACGTAGGCAACCAAGTCACCAACTGTTTTCAAGTCATTTTCTGCTTCGATTTGGATATCAAAAGCATCTTCGATTTCTGAGATTACTTGGAACAAGTCCAATGAATCTGCGTCCAAATCATCAAAAGTTGATTCAAGTGTTACTTCTGATGCGTCTTTTCCAAGTTCTTCAACGATAATTTCTTGTACTTTTTCAAATACTGCCATGATAGGACTCCTTTAAAATAAATAGTTTTTTTATAACAATGTGTTCACCACATGATTACCTAAATTGTAAGAATGAGCGTGCCCCAGGTCAAGCCTCCACCGAAGCCTGATAGAAGAACAGTCTGGCTACCATCTAAAGGGATGAGACCTTGTTCTACACACTCTGAAAGTAAAATCGGGATACTGGCTGCACTGGTATTGCCATATTCCATCATATTGGCTGGAAGTTTGTCTCGGTCAACACCAATTTTTCTAGCCATCTTATCCAAAATACGGATATTAGCCTGATGCAATAGCAGATAATCCAAGTCTGTCGCCTCTATAGGAGATTCTTCAATAGTCTGCTTGATAGACTTGGCTACATCTCGAATGGCAAAATCAAAGACTGCGCGTCCATCCATCTTCAACAATGAATCTGCACTTTCTTGATCTGAAAATGGAGAATGCAAACCTGAATGCCCATAAGTTAAACACTCGCTGCGACTTCCATCGCTATTGAGACTCTCAGCTAAGAAATGCTCTTGCTCGCTAGCTTCTAACAAGACACCACCAGCACCATCTCCAAACAACACAGCTGTTGATCGATCCGACCAATCGACTGCCTTAGAGAGGGTTTCACTACCAATCACCAAGCCTTTTTGAAAGCGACCAGAAGAGATAAACTTTTCAGCAGTTGAAAGAGCAAATACAAATCCACTGCAAGCCGCGGTTAAGTCAAAAGCAAAGGCTTTATTAGCACCAATATTAGCTTGAACACGAGCAGCTGTAGAGGGCATCATCGAATCTGGAGTAATGGTAGCTAGGATGATAAAATCCAGTTCTTCTCCTGTTATTCCAGCTTTTGCCATCAGTTTCTTAGCAACCTCTGTAGCCAAATCACTGGTAGATTCTGTTCTTGAAATATGCCTTTGTCGTATTCCCGTTCGACTTGAAATCCACTCATCATTGGTATCCATAATCTGAGCCAAGTCGTGATTTGTAACCACTTGCTCTGGCACATAATGAGCAACCTGACTTATTTTTGCAAAAGCCATTATTTCAAATCCTCCAAAAATTGGTAAAGATTAGTCAAACCTTTACCCATGACAGCAATTTCTTCCTCGCTCATGCCATCAATAATTTTTTCTACCATGGCCTTGTGGAAGCGTTTATGCAGCCTATGAATCAAGCGACCCTTCTTTGTCAAATGCAGATGCACCACACGACGATCCTGTTCTGACCGAACTCGCTCAATGTAGCCCTTACGCTCTAAATTGTTCAAACTTGTCGTAACAGTTCCAAGAGTTACCATCAACTCTTTTGACACTTGACTTGGAGTCACGTCTGGAGCCTTACCGATGACATCAATCGTATGCATTTCTTTGATGGAGATATCCTTAAAACGACTACCTCTCAAGTTCACTTCCTCAATTACAAGGACATTGTTAAATATAGATGTTAAATATTCATTGATTCGTTGGTAGTCCATTTTTCATATCCCTCCTTCTTCAAAAAACTTTTACAATCAAAATATTTGACAGAAAGAATTATATCAAAATTCAAAGAATGATGCAAGTATTTTTTATTTTCCTGTAAATTTAGGTCTTCTTCTCTCCGAATGAGCTCGCACTCCTTCTTTGAAATCCTCTGTTTGAGCTAAGGATTTCTGTAGGTTCAGTTCTAAAGTAGCGTAACCCTGCCAGTCTTTAAATTGGCTCTCCCAAACCAACTTCTTAATGGCAGCATAGGAATTACTTGAACCACGTCTTAACTTTTTAAGAAGCTGTTCTCTCGTCTTTTCAAGTTTTTCAGCTTCAGAAACGCGGTAAACCACCCCCCATTCTAGGGCTTTTTCTGCCGTTAAAGCCTCTCCTGTTATAGCTAATTGAGCAGCACGCGTCACACCGATACTACGGCTCAAGAGATGAATTCCCCCTGCATCTGGAGCCAAACCAACACCAACAAAGGCTTGGATAAACTTAGCCTTATCCGTCGCCAAACAGAAATCTGCCGCAACAGCCATATTGGCTGCGGCACCTGCAACAGCACCGTCAACTTCCATTAAAACAGGTTTGGCTATTTGCTTGATTTTATAAGAAATCGTATTGACCAACTCTGCGATTTTTGTCAATGATGGAATATCATCCTCATCCACTGCCCGCTTCATCTCTACCAAATCTCCCCCAACTGAGAAGACCTTTCCATTGGCATTGATTAAGATAAAATGCACAGCTGGATTTTCTTCTGCCAAAGTCAGAGCTTCTAAAATCTCCTCACACATGGGAATATGAAAACCATTTGCGACCTCAGGACGGTTTAAAGTAATAATTGCCAAATCCTCTTCAAGCTGATAAATAATATGTTCCATCTGGACTCCTTTTTATTTTATAAGCAGTTTATACTCTTCGAAAATCTCTTCAAACTACGTCAACTTCCATCTGCAACCTCAAAGCAGTGCTTTGAGCTGACTACGGCTAGCTTCCTAGTTTGCTCTTTGATTTTCATTGAGTATTGAATTATTTTATTTTCAAAGTATATCTTTTTTAGGAGCAGAAAGCAAGAAAAAATCGACTGAAAGTGTCTCAGCCGATAAGAAAGGCGCGCTTTATCCTATAAAGCATCTTATTTTCTTCATTGAAAAAAGCCTTTCTTTCTGCTATAATCGTATAAAATACTTACTTTAGGAGTTCTTATGAAAGTTGTTAAATTTGGAGGTAGCTCTCTTGCCTCTGCTGGTCAATTAGAAAAAGTTTTAAACATCGTTAAAAGCGATTCAGAGCGTCGTTTTGTAGTCGTTTCTGCGCCTGGTAAACGCAATGCTGAAGATACTAAGGTTACGGATGCCCTGATTAAATACTACCGCGACTATGTTGCGGGTAACGATATTAGCAAGAGCCAAAGCTGGATTATCGACCGCTATGCTGCTATGGTTAGTGAATTGGGACTAAAACCAGCTGTGCTAGAAAAAATTTCTAAAAGCATTCACGCCTTGGCCACTCTTCCTATTGAAGAAAATGAATTTCTCTACGATACTTTCCTAGCAGCCGGTGAAAATAACAATGCCAAATTGATTGCTGCCTACTTTAACCAAAATGGTATCGATGCACGCTATATGCACCCTAGAGAAGCTGGGATTGTGGTCACAAGTGAACCTGGTCACGCTCGCATCATTCCATCAAGTTATGACAAGATTGAAGAATTGACAAACACCAATGAAGTCCTTGTCATTCCTGGTTTCTTTGGTGTCACTAAGGAAAATCAAATCTGTACTTTCTCACGTGGAGGATCAGACATTACAGGTTCTATCATTGCTGCCGGTGTAAAAGCCGACCTCTATGAAAACTTTACGGACGTTGATGGTATCTTTGCAGCCCACCCTGGAATCATTCACCAACCACACTCGATTCCTAAGTTAACCTACCGTGAAATGCGCGAGTTGGCCTATGCAGGCTTCTCAGTCCTTCATGACGAGGCTCTTCTTCCTGCCTACCGTGGAAAAATTCCTCTGGTTATCAAGAATACCAACAACCCTGACCATCCGGGTACTCGTATCGTTCTAAAACACAGTAGTGATGAATTTCCAGTTGTGGGAATTGCTGGTGACTCAGGCTTTGTCAGCATTAACATGTCGAAATACCTCATGAACCGTGAGGTTGGATTTGGCCGCAAGGTTCTGCAAATCCTGGAAGAACTTAACATCGGTTGGGAACATATGCCAACAGGTATCGACAATCTTTCTATCATTCTCCGTTCTCGCGAACTAACTCCCATCAAGGAAGAAGAAATCCTGCGTCAGTTGGTTCAAAAGGCTAAAGTAGATCATGCAGAAATCGAACACGACCTTTCTATCATTATGATTGTTGGTGAAAAAATGAAGAGCCATATCGGAGTGACTGCTACTGCGACACGCGCTCTATCTGAAAACAAAATCAACATCCAGATGATGTCTCAAGGTTCTAGTGAAGTTTCTATTATGTTTGTTGTCAATAAAGACCAAGAGAAAGCAGCAATTAAAGCCCTCTACAATGCCTTTTTTGGAGAAAGTAAGGAAGACTAAGCATGGCTCAATCACTTAACAAAACAGTACTCCTCAGTACGACAGGCACTTCCTACCTCTCTATCGCTGGGAAAGTTGGGAAATTCCTTGTCGGAGATCAGGCTTTGGAATTTTACCCCGATGTCAATGTTGAACAATTTATCCAGATTCCTTGGAGCCATATCAACCAAATTGGAGCCAATGTCACTGGGCGGAAAATCAGTCGCCACTTCGAAGTCTTTACAGACAAAGGAAAATTCCTCTTTGCTTCAAAAGACTCAGGTGCCATTCTCAAAATTGCTCGTGAAAAACTGGGTAATGACAAGGTCATCAAACTTCCGACCCTGATTCAGACAATTGGTCAAAAATTTAAAAATCTATTTGCAAAAAAGTAGAAACTTTAGTATAATCATAGCAACGGATAAGTAGGTTATCTTCTTCTTTCAGAAAGTCTGCGGATGCTGCGAGCAGATAGGAGGGATAGGTGAAATTCTACCGTTAATAACAATTACATACACAATCAAGTGCACACCTGTGAAGTTGGATGGAACCGTGGCCCTGCCACTCCAACGCTTTGTCAGGTGTGCTTTTTTCATAAAGGAGTTCTTATGTTAGATATCAAACGTATTCGTACAGACTTTGATGCTGTCGCAGAAAAATTGGCTACACGTGGTGTAGATGCTGCTGTCTTAAACGAGATGAAAGAAATCGATGCTAAACGTCGTGATATTTTGGTCAAGGTTGAAACTCTCAAGGCTGAACGCAACACAGTTTCTGCTGAGATTGCCCAAGCCAAACGCAACAAGGAAAATGCAGATGACAAGATTGCTGCCATGCAAACTCTATCTGCTGAGGTTAAAGCCTTGGATGCTGAATTGGCAGAAATCGATGCTAAATTGACAGAATTTACAACGACTCTTCCAAACATCCCTGCTGACAGCGTTCCTATTGGGGCTGACGAAGATGCCAATGTGGAAGTTCGTCGTTGGGGCACTCCACGCGAGTTCGATTTCGAGCCAAAAGCTCACTGGGATCTTGGTGAAGACCTTGGTATCCTCGACTGGGAACGCGGTGGCAAGGTAACAGGCGCTCGCTTCCTCTTCTATAAAGGCCTCGGTGCTCGTTTGGAACGTGCTATCTACAACTTTATGTTGGACGAGCATGGCAAAGAAGGTTATACTGAAGTCATCACGCCTTACATGGTTAACCACGATTCTATGTTTGGGACTGGTCAATATCCAAAATTCAAGGAAGATACTTTTGAACTCAGCGACAGCAATTACGTCCTTATTCCTACAGCTGAAGTTCCTCTGACAAACTACTACCGTGATGAAATCCTTGACGGTAAAGACCTGCCAATCTATTTCACTGCTATGAGCCCATCATTCCGTTCTGAGGCTGGTTCAGCTGGTCGTGATACTCGTGGCTTGATTCGTTTGCACCAATTCCATAAGGTTGAAATGGTTAAATTTGCCAAACCAGAAGAATCTTACGAAGAATTGGAAAAAATGACAACCAACGCTGAAAACATTCTTCAAAAACTTAACCTTCCATACCGTGTCGTTGCGCTCTCTACTGGAGATATGGGCTTCTCATCTGCGAAGACTTACGACTTGGAAGTGTGGATTCCAGCCCAAAATACCTACCGTGAAATCTCAAGCTGTTCAAACACAGAAGATTTCCAAGCCCGTCGTGCCCAAATCCGTTACCGTGATGAAGCAGATGGCAAGGTGAAATTGCTCCATACCTTGAACGGTTCTGGACTTGCAGTTGGACGTACAGTGGCTGCTATTCTTGAAAACTACCAAAATGAAGATGGTTCCGTGACCATCCCAGAAGCACTTCGTCCATACATGGGTGGAGCTGAGGTCATCAAACCATAAAAAATAAGGTTTAGCTATTTCTAGCTAGACCTTTTTTCGTAACCAAATCAGATAAGCACCTAGTACAAAGAATAAAATAGTTAGGCATATAATGGTTTCAGCCAATACTAGGTAATCCAGAAATGGAAGTTTCAAAATTCCCTGAGCCATCTTGAGCGAAGTAGCTGTGATAATGGTTGGGAAGGTGAGGGCTGAGAAGGCTGGTTGAAAGCCTTGTTTTAAAATATTGGGCAGGCGAGTCAAAACAAAGAAAAAGAAGAACTGGGAAGCCAAAATCATGGCAATCAAGAGCCAAGTCGGTAGGCTGGCTCCTCCAACTCGAACTAGGGAAGCCAAGAGTAGAGAGAAAGGAGCACAGTAGATACCTTCTTGCCCAAGCAAGGCTAATGGGAGTGGATTTTTCTTTAAATCGCTATAAATAAGCGGATAGAGATAGAAGGTTAGGAGAAAACCAAAACTCAAGGTCGCATAGGCAATTTCGATGATACCTACAAGAGGATAGGTTAAAGCAGCCACTGCTATCCCTACATAGAGAACAGTCCAACTTGGAGTCGCATTGACTCTCTTACCTGGACAAGCAAACTTGATGGTGAAACCAGCAATCAAGGCCAAATCCAAGAGAAATGAACACCACCAGAGTCCTTGCGCAACCAAAGGAAGATGAGGGAATACGCGAAAGACATAGGTCGATAAAATCATCCCAGCCATGGGAAAGGTGGCCATTCCTGATAAAAGAGGGGGCTTGGTCAACTCTTGCTTGGTTTCTTTCCAATTAAAAAGATGCAGAAGCAGAAAGTAAATCCACAAAATCAAACCTGTCAGACTCAATAGATGGGACAGAACCGGCAACGTATCTAAAACGAGATTTCCAGCTCCTGCCAAACCTAGCAAACAACCTGAAAATACTAAGGGGAGTTTTTTCATCCTAACCTCCAATAATCATGTTAGTTTCAGTATAGCATAAAAGCGCTTAAATGAGGGGATAAAAAACGAAGTCCGTTGATTTCAGACTTCATTTTTTACTCAGATATGAATTAAGCATAAGGTTGCAATTCTGGGTTAATTGGGGTATTGGCTAGGTTGTTGGCATAATTACAGAGGCTTGCTAGGCTGACACCAAGGACTACATCCAAGGCATTTTGTTGCGTGTAGCCAGCTTCTAAAAACTCAGCCAAGGATTCATCTCCTACACGACCCTTGGTATTGATAACTGCCAAAGTAAACTTAGCTAGGGTATCCAATTTAGGATCTGTTTCAATTGGAGTACGATTGCGAAGAGCTTGAATCAAGTCATCATTCATCTGGATTTGTTTGATGGAAAAGGCTGTGTGACCTGCGACACAGAAGGCACAACCATTGGTCACGGCTGCCGTGATTTGCACCACTTCACGCTCAACGGGTGTCAGGCTGTTGCGACGGTTGATAGATGCGACAGTTCGGTAGGCTTCTAAAGCAGTCGGTGCATTGGCCAAGAGACCGATTAGGTTGGGAATATAGCCATTGTTGTCTTTTTCTACTGTTTCAAGAACTTCTTTCACTTCTGCTGGTGCTGATTCTACTGTATGGATTGTAAATGTTGTCATAAGATACCTCTTTTCTTGTTATTGACACTAGTATATTGGAAAATCTTATAAAATCCTGATTCCTAAGTTTATTTAAGACAAAGGTTTATTCTCTCATAAGATTTTCGTTGTATATTATACTCTTCGAAAATCAAATTCAAACCGCGTCAGCGTCGCCTTACCGTACTCAAGTACAGCTTGCGGCTAGCTTCCTAGTTTGCTCTTTGATTTTCATTGAGTATTAGTTTATCACACTTCCAATCATTTGCATAATATATATTATATATCAGCTTGATAAAAATCATTTATAGGCAAAAAAATCACACGAGCTGTGTGATTCCATTATTTGTCAAAATACTTTTTAGTTTCAGCAATAACGACTGGTGACAAGACTAAGAGGGCAATCAAGTTTGGCAGAGCCATCAAGGCGTTAACGATATCTGCGATAATCCAGACCATATCCAACTCGATAAATCCTCCCAGCAAGACCATGAGCACAAAGACCACACGGTAGAGCCAGATAAAGCGAACCCCAAAGAGGAACTCAAAACAGCGTTCTCCGTAGTAGTTCCAACCTAGAATCGTCGTGAAGGCAAAGAGTACAAGGAAGATGGTCAAGAGAGCAGGTCCAAAGTGTGAAAAGACTGTTGAGAAAGCTGACTGAGTCAAGGCAACCCCATTCAAGTCACCACTCCAAACACCAGTTACCAAGATGGTCAAACCAGTCAGAGTACAGATAATGAGGGTGTCAATAAAAGTCCCTGTCATGGAAATCAAACCTTGCTCTACCGGTTCATTTGTCTTAGCAGCTGCAGCTGCAATAGGAGCAGAACCCAGACCAGATTCGTTTGAGAACACACCACGCGCCACACCATTTTGAATAGCCATCCGAACGCTAGCACCAGCAAATCCACCTACCGCAGCAAGGGGACTAAAAGCTGAGGTAAAGACTAAAGCGATTGTGGCAGGGATTTTCTCAATATTAAAGAAAATAACTGTAAGAGTTCCCAAAATATAAATGATAGCCATAAAAGGAACAACAGTAGTTGAAACCTTTGAAATGGACTTGAGCCCGCCAAAGACTGCAATCGCTACAAAGACAGACAAGACGAGAGCTGTGATGGCTGGCGAAATCGTCGTTGTATTTTGGATAGATTCTGTAATCGAGTTGACTTGGGTGAAGGTTCCGATTCCCAAGAGAGCAACCAATACTCCCGCTACTGCAAACAAAACAGCAAGTGGTCGCCACTTCTCTCCCATTCCTAGAAGGATATAATGCATGGGACCTCCCGCTACTGCACCATGGTCGTCCTTGGTGCGGTATTTGATGGCCAAGAGTCCTTCCGCATACTTGGTAGCCATTCCAAAGAAAGCCGCCATCCACATCCAAAAGAGGGCTCCTGGTCCACCAACCTTGATAGCCGTCGCAACTCCTATGATATTCCCTGTCCCAACGGTTGATGCCAAGGCTGTACACAGAGCTGCAAAACTGGATACATCACCATGTCCCTTATCCTGGATAAAAATAAGCTGAAAGGCCTTGGGCAGACGCAAAACCTGCAAGAGTCCTAGCCGAATAGTTAGGTAAATCCCTGTTCCGACTAATAAAATCAAGAGGGGCGGTCCCCAAGCAAAAGCATCAATTGATTTAAGCAATTCTAACATTTCCTTCTCCTATCTTTTCAACCCCAAAAGAAAGAGCACATGTAAGATACATGTACTCTGGAATGCTTAGATAAATGCTAAAAAGCGGTCTATCCTAGCTCTGTCCTTTTACCTGAGAGTTTGAGCAGTTGCCTGCCTTGCCCCTTCGGTGCCTTTACGGTCTCTCCAGAGTTCCGTCCATTTACAGTCATGGAAAATCAAACGATTTACCACTTCTATTAAACTTCATTCGGTGTTGGTATTTAATTGATTCTTATTCTACAAAAAATGTTGGCTTTTGTCAATGGATTTTGGAAAAATCTTATTTGACTCAGTAGAAAAAGATTGAGCATTCCCATGTGCGTGAGGTGCTGTTAATTAAATCAATCTGTTTCACTCCTAGTCTACACGATATAAGAATTGTTCTGGTTTATTATGTACTGGAAATGAAGCACGATAGATGATTCTATCTTTACTAATATCCGAAGCGTCTGATATTAATCCATCCATTGATGTCTCATCAGGTATTCTAACACCTGCTGGTATGAATTGAATAAAGACTCCAAAAGATGGACCTGAGTAGCGAGCTCGTAAAAAATCATTGACTATTTCTGATTCTGCAAGGTCAACCTTAAATTTCTCTGGCGCTATCAAGCCATCTTTACTAAAGACTAAATCTTCTCCTCCATGACCATTACTCCATTTTCCCTCAATACTAGAGAAATCTCCATTTTTTATGGCATTAATGTCCATTTTCCCAGAAGTATTTTGATTTGATGAAGATGCTGTTGCAGCAAATTTTTCTGTTACAGATTTCCAAGTCAGGCTAGATAGATTCATTCGAGCACCAGGACTGACTTTATCCTCTGTCTTAGCTTCTTTAACTTTCTCTAGTTTGTCCCCACTACTATTCAACTTCCAAATGGTATGAATGGTTTGTGGGTCTCCTGCGAACGGATTCCACTGGGTATAGAGGTTTCCATCTTCTAGGAGATAGGCCTTGAAGCGAGTTCCCAGCATCTGCATTTTATTTTTAGCATTGGTGAGGCGAATGACTTTCTGATTTTTGAGTGTAAAAATATCTAAAATCTCACTACCATTTTTCGAAGAGACAATCAATTCATCAATGCCATTTTTATCCATATCAACCATTGCATAGGTGAAGGCTTGACTGCGTTCTGCCATCCCTGCATAGATATTAGCAGTTAGATTGATATTATCCTTAACCTCTGCCTTATGGTCTAAAATAAATTCATAATCCTTCAAAATGCTGTTATAAGAACTGTAATCTACGCTTGGTTTGGCTTCATCTGTACTCTTGTCTTCACTGCTTCCGCCAAGAATCTTATCTGAAACTGACTTCCAGCTTAAAGTATCTAAAGAAATGGGAGAACCGACCCCAAGATCTGCTACTTCTTGAGCCTCCTTACCCTTTACCAAAGACTGTCCGTCTTCACTAAATTGGTAGTGAGCATAGATGTGACTCGTTGCTGTACCAGCTCCACGATAGAGCAGAGAATTATCTGGCAAGATACCGACTGTCATTCTCTCACCAATCTGGTCTAAACGATTTTCTTGATCAGTCAAACGAATCACCTTTTCGTCTTTCAGCGTACGAATATCAAGTAAACTCTTTTCGCCACTCTTCATTTCAAGAGCAAGCAAGAGTTCATCGACTCCATCATTATTCAAATCCGTCTTGTGATAAACTACATCTGTATAAAAGCCTTGAGAAGACTTCACTTGACTAGCTAGGGGATTGACATCTATACCTTTCGGGAAGGTGCCTTTCGCTACTTTTTCGTAGTCATCCAAAACCTTGTTATATTTGCTGTAATCTATCTCTGGAGTTGCTACTTCCTCGGATGCTGGTTCCGCGCTTTTATTCCAAGGTAGATACTGACAACCTCCTAGAACTAGTGTCAGTGAAAGTGTTGTGGTTAATAGTAACTTTTTCATATTTCTCCCTTATCTAAGAGAAAGGAACCAGCCTGTGCTAATTCCTTTCACTACTTTTATTCTATTTAACCCACTTACCTGAGCCATCTACTTTGTAGCCATCTGGGGTACGTTCGTTGACTGCCATCTTACCATTTGACTTGAGATAGTAGTCACCTACCCATGTGTTACGAGCATAGCTTCCTTCTGATGTTAGGTAATAGTAAGATTTGTAGCTACTATCATAAATCCACTCACTCTTAGCCATTTTACCATCTGATTTGAGGTAGTAACTTCCAGCCCAAGCATTACGCGCATAGCTGCCCTCTGCTGTCAAGTAATAGTATGATTTATAGTTATTGTCATAAATCCACTCGCTCTTAGCCATGTAGCCACCTGATTTGAGGTAATAACTTCCTGACCAAGCATTTTGAACAAAGTTCCCTGAAGCATTTAGGTAGAAGTAAGAATTGTACTGAACATCAAAAATCCATTGATTGACTACTTTAACACCAGCTTTATAGTAAGAAGAACCTGACCAACCAGTCTGACCTGACTTAGAACTAGTAGATTGTTTTGGAGTTGCAGTAGTTGTTGGTGTTGTGGATGATTGTGTTGAAGATACTAGACCAGCAAATTTACCGTCTTTAATACTAAAAATAGGAGATTCTCCTTTGTATTGATGACGAAGCTTAGTTTGAGGATCAATATAAAATTCACTTACATAGGCTTCATATTTGTATTCACCATCAGGAATCGATTCATATGAATAAGAGTCAATGCTGCTTTTTGTTAAATCATAGGATCTCAATCTAACACTTGCTCCGGTGTCATTATCCACAACCTCTTTTGTTTTAGCATTAACAAGCTTCGTTCTTACAATAATAGAATCTTGCTTACTATTCCAATTATTAACAAAATTAGGATTAACACTATCAATTGAAAAAGTGACAGAAACGCCACGATTTTTATCATAACCAACCAAACTTAGATTGACCTTGTGATCAACATTACCAACTGCAACAATGTCATCAGCATGCACTGTTTTTGCTGAAAAAGGTAGAACTCCCGCTGTGTCAATAGTTGACAATACTCCGACTGTTGAAAGTGCCAAAGCACATACTAATAATTTCTTTTTGTTCATGTTATTCATTTCCTTTATTTTTTAGTCTTTATTTGTTTAAAGTGCAACATTTATCTATCCGACAAAACGATGATTCTTTACACGAAAGACAACAGATTGTCCATCATATACCTTACCATCTTGTCCTTTTCCTTTGATAACAAAGAGATAACTTCCATCTGGAGTTGCACTAAAGAAGTGACGAGTTTGAAAAACACGTAGACTTGGACTGTAAGTAGCAGTAAAATGAGCATCTGTAGAAACCTTACCTGTATTTACATCAATTAAGGCAAAATCATAGGCTACTTGATAAGATGAAGATGGAGTACTAGGTAGAGCAATATCGATATAGGTCATAGCATCATTGACATGGTAAAGGCTTATTCCTAATGATGTTGCTTGTGAACTGCTGGCTGTATGAGTTCCCTTAGAGCGGATCCACTTACCTGATCCATCAACTTGATAACCATCTGGTGTACGCTCATTCACTGCCATCTTACCATTTGACTTGAGATAGTAGTCACCTACCCATGTGTTACGAGCATAGCTTCCTTCTGATGTTAAGCAATAGTAAGAGCTGTAGTTACTGTCATAAATCCATTCACCTTTAGCCATCTTGCCGTTTGACTTGAGATAATAGTTACCCACCCAAGTATTACGGGCGTAACTTCCTTCCGACGTTAGGTAGTAATATGAACCATAATTCTTATCATAAATCCACTCGCTTTTAGCCATATATCCACCTGACTTGAGGTAGTAGTTTCCTACCCAAGCATTTTGAACATAATTACCTGAAGCATCTAGGTAGAAGTAGGAATTATAGTTCTTATCAAAAATCCACTTACTGGTAACTTTGCTACCATTTTGGTAGTAGGACGAACCTGACCAGCCATCTTTTTGACTCGTTGTTGATTGGTTAAAAGTCTTTGGAGTTGAGGAAGCTGTTGTTTTACCAGTCAACTTCTTAACAGCCTCTTTAAACTCTTCTACAGTCCCCTTCCACTCTATGTAATTGGCACCAGACTTATTTTCAAGAGCTATATAATTTCGAGCAGTTTCTTCGAAATAAGATAATTCTGGAGTGGTTTTTGTAGCCCAAATAATGGGACGATTAGCAGTTCCCTTCCATCCTTTAAATACTTCTGAATCTTTTGGAACAAGAATATAATATTTAGCAGTTGGATTAAGCGTTTGTGTGTCAGCCTGCACTGTTTGCGCTGAAAAAGGTAGAACTCCTGCTGTGTCCACAAGAGAGACCAATCCAAATGTTGCAGCCGCTAGGCTAGTTACTAAAACTGTTTTTGACTTCATCATCAAAAATCTCCTTTAAAATTTTATTGTTTACGATTACAGTATAGCATGCTATTTACCTTATTTACGAAAAGCGTATCTATATTTACCTTTATTGAACAATTCCCCCCCCCCCGAAAAAGCGTAACTATATTTACTTTTTTCTAAAAATTCTCTTAAAAACTGGTAGAATTATGATAGAATGGAAAAAAGGACTTGAGGAGATTTAGGATGCAAGATGAAAGTGTTTATGGATTAGTCTATAAGGCCATCCGTGAGGAGAGAGGGTTTACACAGAAGGAAGCCGCTGGTACTACAGTGACCCCTCACTTTTTACGTCAGTTTGAGCAAGGGAAATCTCGAATAACCATTCAAAAATTTGAAGAGATTCTGTCTAATATTGGAATTGATAAGGAGACCTTTGATAGTCTCAAAACGCAGATGTTTCCAACTGAATTTCATAAATTACAGGCTCAAGTTGCTGATTTGGCCTATAAGCGTGAATTTAAAAAGATCCTTAGCTTGATTAATCAGCCTCTGGAAAATCCTGGAATCGCTGAACACTATGTGATCGCCAATCGTGTAGTCAATAAATTTGCTATCGCAAACATCATCGGCGATTCTTTTCTGACTCCAAAAGACTATCAAGAACTAGAATATATCAAGAACTATCTAAGTGAATTAGACGACTGGAACAAAATTGAGGTCAATATCTTTTCATCTATCCTGCCTCACTTTTCAATCGAATTTTTAGATTATAGACTCTACCACTTATTAGATACTCTAAAAAAACAGACTGAATACCATTCAATCCGTACTGCTGACTACTATATTGCCTGCTTAAGAACTGCTATCAAGCATTACTCTGTTAATGGCTACTATGACAAAGCTGAGAGCTTAGCTATGAAAACCTTGGAAGTGATTAATACTTTCCCTCTACTGAGCACCAAGATGACAGAGATGATTAGTCTTTCCATGGAACGGGCTAATAATTTTCTCAGAAAAGATGATGTCAGAGGTCTAGAGCTTGCTAAGCATATCTTTGCCAGTCTTGATAACTTTGAAAAGGTCTATCCAAATCAACTTCTGACTCGAATGAGAGAGGATTTCTTTGTTACTGTCACACAACTCAATCACACTGGACAACCTTTAGATGTCTAGGTTAGAAATCAAAAAGCTTGAGGAACAACATATTTCCTCAGGCTTTTCTTATCCTTTAAAAGTGACAATAGTCGCGCCACTGCCTCCAGCATTTTGTGGGGCATAGCCAAAACTCTTGACATGTTTGTTTCTTTGTAGGTATTTGGTGACTCCTTCACGGATGACACCTGTTCCGATACCATGAATGATATCAACTTGAGCCATATTGTTAAGCAGGGCTTGGTCGATAAAGGCATCTAGCTCATTCATAGCCTCTTCATAGCGTTTGCCTCGAAGGTCCAGTCTGGCTTGTGGACCTCGGCCAGATGTCCGTTTAACAACATTGACTTGTTTCTTCTTAACTGGCTTTTCTTGCTGGGCTTGAACAAGGTCAAACTCTTTCTCTTCCAGGGTCATCTTAATCAAGCCAACTTGGGCTTCCCAGCGGCCGTCCTTGAGTTGACTGGTCAGGGTACCACGCTGGCCATAACTGAGAACCACGATATCATCTCCCACCTTTGGAGCTCGTTTTTTCTTGGCCTTTTGAAGTATCTTGTTTTTAGACAAGTCTACTTTTTCAGGAGCCAATTTTTTAAGCTTGGCCTTGGCTTCAATGATTTCGTGGGGCTTGAGTTGAGATTTAGTGTGGAGATTTTTGAGAATCTGGTCACTTTCACTTAGGGCCATGTCTACAATCTCACTAGCTTGTTCACGCGCCTTGTTAAGCTCGGTTTCCTTTTCACGATTGAGCTCGTTGTAGAGTTTTTTGAGAACACGATTCATCTTGAGATTTTCTTGCTCCACCTCACGGATATTGTCCAAGCGTTTGCGACTCTCTAGAGTCTGCTCTTCCAGTTGCTCAATGATTCGGTTGACATCATTGTCCTGATCAACCTGCTGACTGGCATCCCCTACGATAACTTCAGATAGACCTAGACGTTTGGCAATTTCAAAGGCATTGCTTCGGCCAGGAACACCCTGCATAAAGCGATAGGTCGGGCGTAGAGTTGCAGTATCAAACTCCATGCTGGCATTTTGCACAAAGGCTGTCTCAATACCGTAGGCCTTGAGTTCTGGATAGTGGGTAGTCGCCATGGTCTTGACTTGACGCAGGCGAAGGTCCTCCAGAATAGCCATGGCAAGGGCAGCTCCCTCTTGAGGGTCTGTACCAGCCCCCAACTCATCCAAAAGCAAGAGTGAATGTTGATTGACCTTGCTAAGAATATCCACAATATTAGTCATGTGGCTAGAGAAGGTAGACAAGCTCTGCTCAATAGACTGCTCATCCCCAATATCTGCAAAGATTTCTTCAAAAATACCAACACGACTTCCCTTATCAGCTAAAATCGGCAAACCTGACTGAGCCATCACCTGTGTCAAGCCCAGAGTTTTAAGCATGATGGTCTTCCCACCTGTATTGGGACCTGTAATGACAATCGCTGTTAAATCTTGACCAAAATGGACATCATTTGCGACAGCATTTTTGACCAAAGGATGGCAGACATGGAGCAATTGAATTTCCTGATTTTCTGACAGCTGAGGAACGACTGCTTGCCTTTCTTGGATAAAGCGGACCTTGGCACGAATCAAGTCCAGATGGCCGATAATCCAAGCATCATTAGCAATCTCAACCGCATGAGGGCGAACACGCTCAGAGATTTCTTGGAGAATGCGAAGCATTTCATAACGCTCATCTGCTCGCAAACTAGCAATTTCTTCGCTCAGTTTGACCACCTCACGGGGTTCGATATAGACGGTGTTTCCACTAGCAGAAATATCATGAACGACACCTGCAATCTTATTGCGGTAGGTATTTTTGACTGGTAAAACCTGACGACCATTTCTGCTAGCAACGATTCCTTCTGTCAACATCTGCGCTTTTTGTTTGAGCAAATCTTGCAAGACATCGCGGACCTGACTCTCGCTGTCATGGATTTTTCGACGGATGCGCGCCAATTCTTCACTGGCAAAATTTTCAATGAAACCTGCATCATTAAAGGCTTGGAGATTTCCTTGTAATTGCGGAAAATCGTGTAATTTCTCAAACCAAAGGGCTAATTCTTCCAAGCTGACATTTTCCAAATTGGCATAAAAACTTTGCAGTTCTCTACTAGCAAGAAGCACGCGCTTCAAGAGTAGGAACTCCTCGATATTGAGATCCGCCCCCATCTCCAATCGCTTGCAGACTCCTGCAATTTCCTTAGTTGCGAGAATGGTAAAATGCGGTTGCTCGACAAAGAGAGCCTGCATTTCCTTCATCTCAGCAAAAACCTGTTTGATTTTATCTGCTTTGGCAGTCGGAGCCAGCTGTCTCAATTGCTTCAAGCCCTGCTCGGTCAACAAATGGGGTTCAAACAAGGCCTTGACCTTATTGAACTCTAATGTTTCTAATATTTTCTTATTCATCTTTATTTCCTTATCTTTGAATGTCTAGGTGTATGATACTAAATGAAAATCAAAAAGCAAACTAGGAAGCTAACCGTAGGTTGCTAAAAACAGTGTTTTGAGGTTGCAGATAGAAGCTGACGTGGTTTGAAGAGATTTTCGAAGAGTATTAGCTTTTTACATTCTGATAGATTCGAGTTAATCTGTAAACAAAGGGCTAGGAAAACTCCTGCCCTTTTTATCCGATTAAATTTGTCACCCAGATTTGTTTGAGCCAACTGGTTGTTACCGGTATGCTCTGGATGATGTGTTTTGCGACGACACTCTTTTCAAGAGGATTTTGTATAGCTGCCATGGGGATGGTCGCCAAGATGGTCAAGGCCACTTGCAAGACAAATAAGGTCACCAACATGGACAAGATACCTGCTGAAACTTGGAACAACTTACCACCCAATTTTTTACTAGGGATCAAGTGTAATAGGAGACCAAGCAAACGACCGATGCTATAGACAATCCCAAATACAAGCAAGTAGCCGATCCCTGCATAAAAGACCTTATCCAACTGAAAGAGTTGATCCGATGGGAAAAAGAAAGTTCCCTGACCTTCCTGCGGATTTGCATAAGGGAGCAGCAAATGAAACTGCTCGCCAAGCCCCTTGTAAAACTGACCAGCCATAAAAGCAGATGCCATAGCTGAAATCAGGTAATAAACCTGTAAGAGCAGGCCTCTCCGATAGCCGATATAAAATCCCCAAGCCAAGACCAATAGAAGAAGGAGCGAAATCATAAGGAGTCCTCAATCTTGCTCTGTTCTTGCTTGCAAGTCACAAGCTTGTGGCGGAGTTCTTCTATCTCTTGCTCCTTATCGTCAAATTCAATCTCACGGCTGAGCTGAGTTGATAAACAGTTGACTGCCAACAAAAGAGCGATGGTTTCATCGTCTGCACTAGGCATTTGTTCTCTAATTGCTTGGTATTTTTCTGTCGCAACCTTGGCGATTTCCTCCATAAAAAGGTTATCATGCTCGCTTGTCAAGGTTAATGATTTTTTCCCGAATGTAAATTTGAATCGATTTAGATTTGCCATAAAATTCACCTCACGATATTATACCAAAATTCGCTAATTTTGTCAGTTTTTACAAATTTGCCTGCTTTTATGGTACAATAGAAACTATGGCAAGTATAACACTCACACCAAGCGAAAAGGAGATTCAGGCTTTTCTTGAACACTATCAAAGCAGTCTAGCTCCCAGCAAGAATCCCTATATTCGCTACTTTTTGCGACTACCTCAAGCAACGGTTTCTATCTATACTTCTGGAAAGGTCTTGCTTCAGGGTGAGGGAGCCGAGAAATACGCTCGTTTCTTTGGCTATCAAATGGTAGAAGAAACCAGCGGACAAAATTTCCCTTTGATTGGGACAGATGAGGTGGGAAATGGTTCCTACTTTGGTGGGCTTGCAGTTGTGGCTTCCTTTGTCACACCAGACCAGCACGACTTCTTACGAAAACTCGGTGTGGGGGATTCTAAGACTCTGACCGACCAAAAGATTCGTCAGATTGCCCCTATCCTCAAAGAAAAAATCCAGCACCAGGCACTGCTTCTCTCACCCAGCAAGTACAACGAGGTCATCGGAGAACGCTACAATGCTGTTTCTGTTAAGGTTGCCCTCCATAATCAGGATATCTATCTCCTCCTTCAAAAAGGTGTTCAGCCTGAGAAAATTGTGATTGATGCCTTTACCAGTGCTAAAAATTATGACAAGTACTTGGCACAAGAGGCCAATCGTTTCAGCAATCCTATCAGCTTAGAAGAAAAGGCTGAGGGAAAATACTTGGCTGTCGCGGTTTCTTCTATCATTGCGCGTGATCTCTTTCTGGAAAATCTTGAAAATCTGGGACGAGAACTGGGCTATCAACTTCCAAGTGGAGCTGGAACGGCTTCTGATAAGGTAGCTAGCCAGATTTTGCAAGCCTATGGTATGCAGGGACTCAACTTCTGCGCCAAACTGCACTTTAAAAATACTGAAAAAGCGAAAAAACGCTTAGAAAGGTAAGTTATGAATTCATTTAAAAATTTCCTAAAAGAGTGGGGATTGTTCCTCCTGATTCTGTCATTACTAGCTTTGAGCCGTATCTTTTTTTGGAGTAATGTCCGCGTAGAAGGACATTCCATGGATCCGACCCTAGCGGACGGCGAAATTCTCTTTGTTGTCAAACACCTCCCTATTGACCGTTTTGATATCGTAGTGGCCCACGAGGAAGATGGCAATAAGGACATTGTCAAACGTGTCATCGGAATGCCTGGCGATACCATCCGTTACGAAAACGATAAACTTTACATCAATGACAAAGAGACAGATGAACCTTATCTAGCTGACTATATCAAACGCTTCAAGGATGACAAACTCCAAAGTACCTACTCAGGCAAGGGCTTTGAAGGAAATAAAGGAACTTTCTTTAGAAGTATTGCTGAAAAAGCCCAAGCCTTCACAGTTGATATCAACTACAACACCAACTTTAGCTTTACTGTTCCAGAAGGAGAATACCTTCTCCTCGGAGACGACCGCTTGGTTTCGAGCGACAGCCGCCACGTAGGTACCTTTAAAGCAAAAGATATCACAGGGGAAGCTAAATTCCGCTTCTGGCCAATCACCCGTATCGGAACATTTTAAGAAATCGAAGAGGCCGAGAATCAAGAATCTCAGCCTCTTCTTCTATCGTGAGAATATGATTATTCACTATCCAGTTTGATTAAGATAGAAACAAAGTTATACTCAATGAAAATCAAAGAGCAAACTAGGAAGCTAGCCGCAGGTTGCTCAAAACAGTGTTTTGAGGTTGCAGATGGAAGCTGACGTGGTTTGAAGAGATTTTCGAAGAGTATTAACTCTCACCTATTTATGCAAAGGAATCTTATGGAAGTTTATTTTTCAGGAACCATTGAACGGATTATTTTTGAAAATCCCAGCAATTTTTATCGCATCCTCCTCCTAGAAATCGAAGATACGGACGCAGAAGATTTTGATGATTTTGAAATTATTGTCACGGGCACCATGGCTGACGTGATTGAGGGAGAAGACTATACTTTTTGGGGGCAAATTGTCCAGCACTCCAAGTATGGAGAACAACTGCAAATCAGTCGTTATGAACGTGCAAAACCAACTAGCAAGGGCTTGGTCAAGTACTTTTCAAGTAGCCATTTCAAGGGGATTGGGCTCAAGACAGCTCAGAAAATTGTCGATACCTATGGCGACAATACCATTGACGAGATTCTGCAACACCCAGAAAAGCTAGAAGGCATCTCAGGACTCTCTGCCAAAAATCGTGAGGCTTTCGTTTCCACCCTTCGTCTCAACTACGGAACCGAGATGGTTTTAGCCAAACTTGCTAACTACGGCATTCCCAATAAACTAGCCTTTCAAATTCAAGACTTTTACAAGGAAGAAACCCTTGATGTGGTTGAAAATTATCCCTACCAGCTGGTTGAGGATATCAAGGGCTTGGGCTTTACCATTGCTGATCAACTAGCGGAAAAACTAGGAATCGAAAGTCAGGCTCCTGAGCGCTTTCGTGCCGGTCTAGTTCACAGTCTTTTTCAGGCCTGTATGGAAACAGGGGACACCTATGTTGAAGCACGGGACTTGCTAGAACAAACCCTAACTCTCCTTGAATCTTCCCGTCCCGTGGAACTGGACCCCAGCCAAGTTGCCCAAGAACTCTCCTACCTGATTGAAGAAGACAAGGTTCAGCAGATTGATACCAAGATCTTTGACAACAGCCTCTTTTTTGCCGAGGAAGGCATCCGCAGTCACTTGGTTCGTATCCTTGAAAAAGGAAAACAGAAGGGACAAGATTTGGAAACCATTCAAAAACATATCGCTACTGTCGAGGAGGAGCTGGGGATTGAGTATGATAGCATTCAAAAACAAGCTATCTGCGACGCTATCCAGAACAAAGTCTTTATCCTGACAGGTGGGCCTGGTACTGGTAAGACAACTGTTATCAATGGTATCATCGCTGTTTATGCTCTTTTAGAAGGACTTGACCTCAGGAAGAAAAGCAACTTGCCGATTCTTCTTGCTGCTCCAACTGGACGAGCTGCTCGACGCATGAATGAATTAACAGGCTTGCCTAGCGCGACTATACACCGTCACTTGGGAATGACAGGCGACGATGATACTAGTCATCTGGAAGATTATCTGGGTGCTGACTTTATCATCGTGGATGAATTTTCCATGGTGGATACTTGGCTGGCCAATCAACTCTTATCAAACATCTCTTCTAACAGTAAAATTCTCATCGTGGGAGATAGCGATCAGCTCCCGTCTGTCAGCCCTGGACAGGTTCTAGCTGATCTGCTTCATATTCCCCTGATTCCTCAGACTCGCTTGGAAAAAATTTATCGACAAAGCGAAGAATCAACCATCGTCACCCTAGCTAGTCAAATTCGACAGGGCATCTTGCCAGCCGATTTCACCCAGAAAAAAGCAGACCGTTCCTACTTTGAAATTGCTAGCGGTCATATTCCAGCTACGATTGAAAAAATCTTAGGCGCTGCCCTCAGAAGTGGTATTCCTGCCCGTGATATTCAGGTTCTAGCCCCCATGTACCGAGGGACGGCAGGGATTGATGCTATCAATCAGCTCATGCAAGGCCTCCTGAACCCATCACAAAAAGATCAACTCAGTTTTGAAACTCCCCAGTGCTACTATCGCAAGGGAGACAAGGTCATTCATTTGGTCAACGATGCTGAAATCAATGTCTTTAATGGAGATTTAGGAGCCATCACAGACCTGATTCCTGGTAAATACACCGAGTCGAAACAAGATGAGATTGTCATTGATTTTGATGGCAACGAGGTCTCTTACCCACGTAACGAATGGTACAAGATTCGCCTGGCCTATGCCATGAGCATCCATAAATCACAGGGAAGTGAGTTCCCTGTTGTCATCCTACCTATCACTAGTGCTAGTAGGCGTATGCTGGAGCGCAATCTCATCTATACAGCCATTACACGCGCCAAAAGCAAGCTTATCTTACTAGGCGAATTACAGGCCTTCGACTATGCTACTCAACATATCGGAACTGCCCGAAAAACCTATCTGATTGAACGCTTCAGTGATTTATTGGAGAATGTTGAAGAAAAGCAACCAGCTGTCTCTGAAACAGCCACATCAAGTACCTCTGAACAATCCTACATCCTAACCGAAGAAAACTGGGACAGCATCCCGGCCATGATTGGGATTACAGATGCAGATCTCAAAGAGATTTTTGGAAAATAGTGCACAAGAAAACCCACCAATTCAGGTGGGATTTTTGTTTATTAATATTATTTAACTGTTGCTGTGCTTGTAATCAACTCAACAGCTTTTTTGATTGTGATATCGTGTTTCAACATATCAGCCGAAAGCAAGCTTTGTACTTGAGCAACTTCCATGTTGTAATCTGCTGCCAATTGCTCAACTTCTTTTTGGATTTCTTCTTCTGAAGCGTCAAACCCTTCAGCTTTGGCAACTGCTTCGATAACAAGGTTAGTCTTAGTACGTGACTCAGCTTCTCCCTCGTATTGTTTGTGAAGGTCTTCTTGAGTAGTTCCAGTGATTTGGAAGTACATGTCAGGGTTGATACCTTGACGTTGCAAGTTTCCAAGGAATTCGTTTACTGAGCGGTGAACTTCTTCGTGGATCATTTCTTCTGGAAGTTCTACGATTTCAGCGTTTTCTACAGCTTTATCAATTGCTGCACCTTCAACTGCATCTTTGTAAGCTTCTTCTTTAGCAGCAGCCAATTCGTTGCGGTATTTTTCTTTCAATTCAGCAAGTGTTTCAACTTCTTCGTCAATGTCTTTTGCAAGCTCATCATCAAGAGCTGGAACTTCTTTAGCTTTTACTTCGTGGATAGTTGTTACGAATTTAGCTTCTTTACCTGCAAGGTCTTCTGCTTGGTAGTCTTCTGGGAATGTTACAACTACATCAACAGTTTCGCCAGCTGAGTGACCTACCAATTGGTCTTCAAAACCAGGGATGAATTGACCTGAACCAAGTCCAAGTGAGAAGTTTTCACCTTTTCCGCCATCAAATTCAACACCATCGATAGAACCAACGAAGTCAATAACAACAGTATCGCCGTTTTCAGCAGCAGCTTCTTTGATAACCAATTCAGCCAAGTTGTTGCGTTCGCGTTCAATACGCTCTTCAACGTCAGCGTCAGTTACTTCTTTTTCTAGATCAACTGATACTTCAAGGTTTTTGTAGTCACCCAATTTAACTTCAGGTTTTGTCACGACTTCAGCTGTGATAACCCAGTCTTGACCTTTTTCCATTGAAGTTACATCAATTTTTGGTTGAGCAACGACTTCAAGACCAGCTTCTTTTACAGCTGCTTCATAAGCATTTGGCAAAAGAGCGTTCATAACATCTTGGTAAAGTGACTCTTCACCAAATTTTTGGTCGAAGATAGGACGTGGAAGGTGACCTTTACGGAAACCTGGAACATTAAGAGATTTCTTAACTGAGTTGAAGACACGATCCAATTCTGGTTTGATTTGGTCTTGAGAGATAGTGAAAGTCAAGACACCACGGTTTGTTTCTTTGTTTTCAAATGATACAGACATTCTGTCATTTCTCCTTAAAATTTTTTAAATACAGTCTATTATAACATTTTCTATAAATAAAATCTAGACTAATGCAGACAATTATAGACAACAAGCCTTTTTGCTAACTAATGAAAGTTCTATAATGAAGTTAGCCACCCAGCCCTCCTAAAAATTAGATGTTTTAACTAGCTGATAGCTAGCCCTCTATTTCATTTGATAAGAGGCTTGATGCTGTTAGGCTGACAAGCCAAGGCTAAGATTAGCCTTGGTTTAGCTGACAAAACTGCTTCAAGGGTTCCTCTTGTCAAATGAAAGCAAAATAATTGCCCTCAATCTCACCATTTTTTTTGGGACATAATCACTTTCGATTGACAGTTTGTTCTACACTTTCAAGGATGGAATAGACATCAAAAAGAACCCTGCTTTTCTGAAAAAGAGGTCTTCTTGCTAAGTTTATACTCAATGAAAATCAAAGAGCAAACTAGGAAGCTAGCCACAGGTTGCTCAAAGCACCGCTTTGAGGTTGCAGATAAAACTGACACGGTTTGAAGAGATTTTCGAAGAGTATTAATTTACATAAATAGCCAGTGTTTGATAGGGTTTGAGTAGAATTTTCTCAGACACTTCTGCGTCTTCATAGTTTGAAATCAAAATTTGTCCATTTTGGTAGACTGCTGGCAAGTCGATTTCCACTTCTTTGGCATAAAAGTTATTGAGCACTAGTAACTTTTGATCCTCAAACTGGCGTTCAAAAGCATAGACTTGTTTGCTATCTTCAAAGGCTGGTTTGTAATTTCCTTCTGAAATGATTGGCATTTCCTTACGCAGTCGAATCAAGTCTTGATAGAAGGTGAAAATCGGACCCTGGATTTCATTTTCTACATTGATGTATTTATAGGATTTACCAGCTTTCAACCATGGAGTGCCTGTTGAAAATCCTGCATTTTCAGAAGTATCCCACTGCATGGGAATGCGTGAATTATCACGCGACTTAGCTTGAATAATCTGGAAGGCTTTTTCCTGACTCTTCCCTTCCTCTAAGAGCATCTGATAGGCATTGAGCGATTCGACATCCACATAATCAGCAATAGAATCATAGTCTGGGTCAATCATCCCGATTTCCTCGCCCATATAGATATAAGGTGTCCCACGTGACAGGTGAATGCTGGCTGCTAGCATAGTGGCTCCTTCCTTGCGGAAGTTTTGAATATCAACAAAACGGTTTAAAGCGCGTGGTTGGTCGTGATTGTTCCAGAAGAGAGCACTCCAACCGTCTTTATCACTCATTTCCTTACCCCAACTATGGTAAAGACTCTTCAACTCTTCAAAATCAAAGGGAGCCAAGGTCCACTTTTGTCCATCCTTATAGTCCACCTTGAGGTGATGAAAATTAAAGGTCATGGATAATTCCTGACGATCAGGCGACGAATAGAGGACACAGTTGTCCATGGTGGTAGAAGACATTTCCCCAACTGTCATAAAGCTATCGTCTGCTCCAAAAGTGGCTTGATTCATCATACGCAAATAGTCATGAACGATAGGTTTGTCTGTATAAGCTGGCTTTCCTTCATTTTCAGGACAATCCACTAAGACTTCATCCTTGCCAATCAAATTGATCACATCAAATCGGAAACCTTTGACACCCTTGTCACGCCAGAAATTAACTACCTTGAAAAGCTCCTTACGGACATTGGGATTGCGCCAGTTAAGGTCAGCCTGGGTCTCATCAAAAAGATGAAGGTAGTATTTCCCTGTATTCCCAAAGGGCGCCCATGCAGAGCCACCAAACTTAGACTGCCAATCTGTTGGTTGGTCTTGGATGAAGAAAAAGTCTTGATAATACTTGTCCCCAGCTAAGGCTTTCTGAAACCATTCATGCTCTGTCGAACAATGATTGAGTACCATGTCCAGCATAAAGTCAATCTTGTGCTCTTGACCGACACGCACCATTTCCTCAAAATCAGCCATATCACCAAAAAGAGGATCTACTGCCATATAATCTGAAATATCGTAACCATTATCCCGTTGAGGGCTTGGATAGAATGGATTGAGCCAGACCATATCCACACCTAGTTTGGCTAAATAGGGAATTTTTTCAATAATTCCACGGAAGTCCCCAATACCATTGCCAGTGGTGTCTTTGTAAGATTTTGGATAGATTTGATAGACTACTTTTCCTTTATCAAGTGTCATCTGTTTCTCCTTTTCTGATAAAAGGGAGGAAGCAGTCTTCCGTCCCTATTTGTGCTATTTCAATTATACTCAATGAAAATCAAAGAACAAACTAGGAAGCTAGCCACAGGTTGCTCAAAACACTATTTTGAGGTTGCAGATAGAGCTGACGTAGTTTGAAGAGATTTTCGAAGAGTATTAGATTCGTGTAGCGACCATGAGAGATGCTCCAGCTTGGATCGTTGTCGGATAAGTTCCGGGAATAGTCGCTGTATAAGCATCTTGGTTGGTGATGATAACAGGAGTTTCTGTCACCAGACCTGCAGCCTTAATGACATCCATATCAAAACGAATCAGTTGCTGACCAACTGTGACATGGTCTCCTTGGGCTACAAGACTTTCAAATCCTTTGCCATCAAGACCTACTGTATCCATACCGATGTGGATGAGCAATTCCACCCCCTCGTCAGAGACAATACCAATGGCATGCTTGGTAGGAAAAAGAACCGTCACTGTCCCATTGACTGGAGAAGTCAACTCACCTTGGCTTGGTTCAATGACCAGACCTTGCCCCATGACACCTGAAGCAAAGACTGGATCCGTTGCTTGACTTAGTTCTTTCACTTGGCCAGTCAGCGGGCTAACAATTTCTACTGGAGTAAGTTCTACTGGTTCATGACTCACAAATTCTGCTTCTTCTTGAGCAACGAATTCTGCCTGCAAGTCCGTATCGTCCTCTGTTTTTGTAAAGAGACCAGCCTTACGGAAGAAGAAAGTCAAGAGCATTGGAACAAGAATAGCGACTAGCATAGTTCCTGCAAATGGCAACATGTATTGAGGTTGAATAGAGAGGATACCTGGCAAACCACCGATACCAATAGAAGCCGCAGTTACATTAAAAGTAACGGATAACATGCCTGCAAGAGCTGAACCAGTCATTCCAGCTACAAATGGATAGATGTATTTGACATTGACCCCAAAGAGGGCTGGTTCTGTAACACCGAGATAGGCTGAAATAGTGGCAGGAAGTGAAACCTGAGCCTCACGCTCATCATGACGGTGCATGAAATAATAGGCAAACACGGCTGAGCCTTGAGCAATATTAGAAAGAGCAATCATTGGCCATAGGGCAGTGCCACCAGCATCCGCAATCAATTGTGTATCAATGGCATTGGTCATATGGTGCAGACCTGTGATGACAAATGGAGCGTAGAGGGCACCAAAAATTGCACCGAAGAGCCATTTAACTGGACCAGTTAAACCTGCCAAGACAACTGATGAAAGTCCTTGTCCAATTGTCCAACCGATTGGTCCCAAAACAGTATGAGCTAAAATCAAGGCTGGAATCAATGACAAGAAAGGTACAAAAATCATAGAAATCACTTCTGGGATATGCTTGCGCCAGAAAATTTCAAGATAAGACAGACTCAAACCTGCAAGCAAGGCTGGGATAACTTGGGCTTGGTAACCGATACGATTAACAGTAAAATAGCCAAAATTCCAAACCCAGTTTGCCGCAATATCAGCTGCTGGCGTTGAAGCAACCGCATAGGCATTGAGCAACTGAGGCGATACCAAACAGATTCCGAGAACAATTCCCAAGATTTGGCTGGTTCCCATCTTACGAGAAACAGACCAGGTAATCCCCACTGGTAAGAACTGGAAGATAGCTTCACCCGGCAACCAGAGGAAGTGATTAACCCCTGCCCAAAACTGAGAAGTTTCTGTGATGGTCTTGCCATCCAACATAGACCAATGCACACCTTCCAAGACATTACGGAAACCGAGGATCAATCCACCAACAATCAAGGCTGGAATAATCGGAGTAAAGATTTCCGCCAGAGTGGTCATGACACGTTGGACCACATTTTGATTACTCTTAGCTACAGACTTGGCTGCTTCTTTGGAAACACCCTCAATACCCGAAACAGCTGTAAAATCATTATAAAAGATTGGCACGTCATTTCCAATGATTACCTGAAATTGACCTGCATTTGTAAAGGTTCCTTTAACAGCTGGAATTGACTCGATAGCCTTAACATTAGCCTTCTTATCATCTCCTAAAACAAACCGCATCCGTGTCGCACAGTGGGTTACGGCAGTCACATTTTCCTTGCCTCCAATTGCCTGAAGCAGATCCTTGGCTTCTTGTTCAAATTTTCCCATTTGATTCTCCTTATACTTGTCAAAGCAAGTTTGATTTGATAAGAATATTGTAAACGATACCAAACTTGTCTGCAACTTGTTTGATGTAAAAAGAGGATTTTTTGTCATTTTTCTAGCACTTGTATGGTAAAATAGATACAGGTGTTCATTGAACTAGACTAAAAACCTATTTAAGCAGGCAAACTGAAGAAATACCAACAATTATTTAAGCAAATCCAAGAAACCATTCAAAACGAGACTTACGCTGTCGGAGATTTCCTTCCTAGCGAGCACGACCTTATGGAGCAATATCAAGTGAGTCGTGATACCGTCCGAAAGGCCCTGTCTCTCCTCCAAGAGGAAGGATTGATCAAAAAGATAAGAGGGCAAGGTTCTCAAGTCGTCAAAGAAGAAACCGTCAATTTCCCTGTATCCAACCTAACCAGCTACCAAGAACTAGTTAAAGAACTTGGACTGCGCTCTAAAACCAACGTGGTCAGTCTGGACAAGATTATTATTGATAAAAAATCCTCACTGATAACCGGTTTCCCAGAGTTTCGGATGGTTTGGAAGGTGGTCCGCCAGCGTGTGGTGGATGATCTGGTATCCGTTCTGGATACAGACTATCTGGATATGGAACTCATCCCAAATCTCACTCGCCAAATTGCTGAGCAGTCTATCTATTCTTATATAGAAAATGGCCTCAAACTCCTTATTGATTATGCTCAGAAGGAAATCACCATTGACCACTCAAGCGACCGAGACAAGATTCTCATGGACATTGGCAAAGACCCTTATGTCGTTTCGATTAAATCAAAAGTCTATCTCCAAGACGGACGCCAATTTCAGTTTACCGAAAGTCGCCATAAGTTAGAGAAATTTAGATTTGTAGATTTTGCAAAGCGCAAGAAATAAAAGACTGAGACACCAGATCTCAGCCTTTTTCGGCTCTATAATATTTGTAGTGGGTACCCCCCTATAGATATTATGGAGCCTATTTTATTGTAGAAAAAAAGTCCCATAAGATCTATAATGAAAAGCGACAAAACAACTCATTAGAAAGAATCATATGGAACAATTACATTTTATCACAAAATTACTAGACATTAAAGACCCTAATATCCAGATTTTAGACATCATCAATAAGGATACACACAAGGAAATCATCGCCAAACTGGACTACGACGCCCCATCTTGCCCTGAGTGCGGAAACCAATTGAAGAAATATGACTTTCAAAAACCTTCTAAAATTCCTTATCTTGAAACGACTGGTATACCTACTAGAATTCTCCTTAGAAAGCGTCGATTCAAGTGCTATCACTGTTCAAAAATGATGATCGCTGAAACTTCTATCGTCAAGAAGAATCACCAAATCCCTCGTATCATCAACCAAAAGATTGCTCAAAAGTTAATTGAAAAGATTTCTATGACCGATATTGCCCATCAGCTTTCCATCTCAACTTCAACTGTCATTCGAAAGCTCAATGACTTCCACTTTGAGTGTAATTTTAGAAATCTGCCTAAGATTATGTCTTGGGACGTTGAAACAGTCCGGGGAGTGACTGTTTCAATCGGGAGATGGAGATGAGCTTTATTGCGCAAGATTTTGATAAGCTCAATATCATCACTGTTCTTGAAGGTAGAACACAAGCCGTCATTCGAGATCACTTTCTTAAATATGATAGGGTCGTCCGATGTCGAGTGAAAATTATTACTATGGATATGTTTAGTCCTTATTATGACTTAGCTAGGCAACTTTTTCCAAACGCTAAAATCGTTCTGGATCGCTTTCACATTGTGCAACATCTTAGCCGTGCTATGAGTCCGTGTCCAAATTATGAATCAGTTTGAACGAAAATCCCATGAATACAAGGCTATTAAACGATACTGGAAACTCATTCAACAGGATAGTCGTAAACTCAGCGATAAACGTTTTTATCGCCCTACTTTTCGTATGCACTTAACGAATAAAGAGATTCTTGACAAGCTTTTG
>NZ_VMMK01000014.1:0-7035 GCF_013277255.1 Streptococcus sp. 2154 | reverse complement strand
TCAACCCACTACAGTTGACAAAGAGCCTAAAAATTGACATGGAAATTATAAAACCATTACTAGTTTAGTCCTTTTTGATAACGTGCCAATTCGGCTTGGTTCGCCCAAATATAGTGACCTGGACGGATTTCAACCATGGATGGTTTATCAGTCTCATAGTCGTGTTGACTTGGGTCGTAAACCTTCAAGACCTTCTTACGTTCCAAGATTGGGTCTGGAATTGGTACCGCTGAAAGCAAGGCTTGAGTATATGGGTGAATTGGATTGTTAAACAATTCTTCTGTCTCTGCAACCTCTACAATAACACCCTTGTAAATAACTGCGATACGATCTGAAATAAAACGAACAACCGACAAGTCATGGGCGATAAAGAGATAGGTCAAGCCAAGTTCTTTTTGGAATTTTTTGAGCAAGTTCAAGACTTGGGCTCGCACAGAAACGTCCAAGGCTGAAATTGGTTCATCCGCAATAACAAAGTCTGGTTGCATGACCAAGGCACGGGCAATACCGATACGTTGACGTTGACCACCTGAAAACTCATGAGGGTAACGAGTCAAATGCTCAGCAAGCAGACCCACTTCACGGATAATATTTTGAACTTTCTCTTCACGCTCTGCTTCATCCTTAAACAAATGGTGATTGTAAAGACCTTCAGAAATAATATAATCAACAGTCGCACGTTCATTCAAACTTGCCGCAGGGTCTTGGAAAATCATCTGGATACGACGAATCAATTCCGCAGCTTGTTCACGCGATTTCTTACCATTAATCTTTTGACCCTCAAAAATGATATCTCCATTACTTGTATCATTGAGACCGATGATAGCACGACCAATAGTTGTTTTCCCACTACCTGACTCACCAACAAGCGAGAACGTTTCTCCCTTGTTGATAAAGAAGTTAGCATTTTTAACCGCGACAAACTTCTTACTTCCTTCACCGAAGGAAATTTCTAAATCTTTAATTTCTACTAATTTTTCAGACATTTCCTTCCTCCTAGTCAGCCAGATGGGCAAATCCCATTTTTTCACGGATCTTATCATGGAGATTTGCAATCACAGCTGGTTTTTCTACTTTTGGAGCATCCTCATGAAGAAGCCAAGTTTTAGCCCAATGTGTCTCTGATACTGAGAATTGAGGAGCTTTTTGTTCGAAGTCAATCTGCATTGCATAGTCAGAACGCAAGGCAAAGGCATCCCCTTTCAAGTCAGTATAAAGTGACGGAGGTGTTCCTGGGATTGAGTAAAGATCCCCTTTATCATCAGCAAGCTGAGGCAAGCTAGACAAGAGACTCCATGTATATGGATGGCAAGCGTCATAGAAGACTTCCTCAACAGTTCCATACTCAACGATTTCTCCTGCATACATAACCGCTACCTTATCCGCAATACTTGCTACCACACCAAGGTCGTGAGTGATAAAGATTGTTGTGAAATGATACTCGTTTTGTAAAGATTTTAGCAAATCAATAATCTGAGCTTGAATGGTTACATCCAAGGCAGTTGTTGGCTCATCACAGATCAAGACATCAGGTCGGCAGGCAAGGGCAATCGCAATAACGATACGTTGACGCATTCCTCCAGAATATTGGAATGGGTATTCATCAAAACGTCTATCTGCGTCTGGGATTCCAACTTTATTCATGTAGTCAATGGCCAATTCTTTTGCTTCCTTGGCTGTTTTTCCTTGGTGTTTTACAATAACTTCTGTAATCTGGCTACCAATTGTTTTAATGGGGTCCAAACTAGTCATTGGATCCTGGAAGATAGTCGCAATCTTAGCACCACGAATTTGTTCCCAATCCTTGTGAGAAGATAGATTTGTCAAATCCTGACCACGGTAGTCAATACTACCTTGGGCAATGCGACCATTTTCTTCGAGCATACCTGTGAAGGTCTTTGTCAAAACAGATTTTCCTGATCCTGACTCACCTACCAAGGCTAATACTTCTCCTTCAACTAGTTCAAGGGAAACGCCGCGAATGGCTGTCAATACTTTGTCACGAACGTCAAATTCCACGACAATATCGCGAGCAGTCAAAATTACATTTTTTTCTTTTGTCATTTCTACTCCTATCTATGTGTACGTGGATCACTAGCATCCGCTAAGTTTTGACCAACTACGAAAAGGGACAAGGATACCAAAACAAGGGTTGTCAATGGAATCCAGAACAAGTAAGCATTGGTTGTTACGTTTTGTGAATAATCCGAAATCAAACGACCCAAACTTGGCACTGTAATCGGCAATCCAAGACCGAAGAAAGACAAGAAGGCTTCGTATGAGATAAAGCTTGGAAGCATTTGAGTCATCGTTGTCACAATAACAGATACCAATTGTGGCATAATGTTTTTGGCAACAATCTTCAAGGTTGGTGTTCCCAAAGTACGTGACGCCAAGTTGTATTCCAAATCACGATAACGCAAGATTTGCACACGGATCATGAAGGCAATCCCAATCCATGTCGTCACACTCATAGCAAAAATCAGATTCCAGAATCCAGCTCCGATTGAGTAAGTCAAGACAATGACAATCAAAAGAGATGGGATGTTTGAGATGACGTTATAAACTTCCATCATGACACGGTCAACTGATTTTGAAATTCCCCAAATACCACCGACAAAAACACCGATAACCAAGTTAATCACTGTCGCAATCACAGAAATAAGGATAGAGTTACGAGCTCCAAACCAGACACCGTCAAAGAGTGATTTACCGTTACTGTCTGTACCGAACCAATGCTCAGCATTTGGCTTGATATAACGAGCACTAAAGTCGTTTACCTTGCTGACATCATTGAAATCAAACTTAGAAAACATTGGGTAGATGAAACTCATCAAAATGATGGCTACCAAGATTCCCAACATGACTACAGTTGATTTTTTCTTCATAAATTGTCTAAACACTGATTTCCAGTAAGAATATGCTGGCGCATCAATAGTTTCAGAGGCAAAATCGTCACGTTTTATAAACTGAAATTTTTCTTTATCGATTGTAGACATTATTTGCCTCCTTTCTCAGTCAATTTAATACGTGGGTCAATAATAGTCATCCAAATATCTCCCAAAAGACGTGAGAAGATAGAAATACATGTAAAGATGAAGACAAGACCAACGACCATAGAGTTATTAGATGCTTTTACAGAGTCAATCAACATTTTACCCATACCTGGGAAGGCGAAGACTGTTTCAGTAAGGGTTGCACCACCGATAACCCCAATAATAGCACCAGGAATTCCTGAAACCAGCGGAACCATGGCATTTTTAAAGATGTGTTTGTTTGAAATTTCTTTTTCAGACAAACCTTTTGCACGAGCGAAACGAACAAAGTCTTGAGATTGCAAGTCAATCATGTAACGACGAATCCAAATAGCTGTACCAGGAGCACCCAACAAACCAAGGATGACTGCTGGTAAAACGTAAGAACGCCAATCTCCAGCTCCCAAGATAGGGAACGAATCTGGAAGACCAATAGATGATCCAATCAATCGAACGATGTAAACCAAGGCAATGGTTGGAAGAGCAAGCAAGAAGGTCAAAGCCCCTGTTGAGAAGCTATCAATCCAAGTGTTCTTGAAACGAGCCATGGCTGAACCAAGTGGCACTGCAATCGCATAAGAAATCACCAAACCAATCAAACCAGTAATAGCAGAGCTGACAATCATAGATGGATATTGGTAATTACTTTCAGTCGCTGTATAAGGATCATCTTTCCCATAGCTAGCTACTTCACGAGAGTCAGCCTGACTAGGTGACTTGTAGGTTCTTGAGTAAATATTTACAGAAGACGTTTTCTTACCTGTTGGGAACTGAACTTGGGCAGTTTTGGTTTGTCCTTGACCTTGAGTAATAACCTGAAGAACTGGTGTATTAGCATAGGTTGGGTAAGAGTCACCTAAATTCAAGTTCACAAAGTTTTGATGAACAAATGGGAACTGACTGTTAAAGTACAAGAGATATTTATGTTTAGTTCCTGAACCGACCAATGACCATCCGATAGCTGGATCATTTTCAAAACGAAGGTAGCGTTTCAAGTCTGGATTTTCAGGGTCTTGGATTTTATTTGTATGGTCAATGTCAATCAAGTTAGCATAGAAGTGAAAAACACGTTCAAAAATTGGAATTTCACGAGTAGCATAGAATTGACCACTTTCAGTAAATTCTCCCAAAGTCCAACCATGACCTAATTGATTGATGTACTTTTCATAAATAGCTTTATTGGTCGCATTTGCTTCTACTGTTACAGAAGAATCCATGCTACTTGCCTTTTCTTGCAACTCTTTAGTATCGTAATACTCAATGTAGCCCATACGCTCAAACACAGTATTTTCATAGTTATCACGTTTATCAGCCGTTGTCGCAATTTTATTATAGTTAGGATCCTGCTTGAAAATCAATTTTCGAGGAACCAAGGTATAGATAATCGTGTAGGTCAAAGTCGTTACTAAGAAAATCGAAACCAATGACCGCAAAACACGCATAAAAATATATTTTTTCATATTATTTCCTTTAAAAATCCCAAAAGAACCTTCTCCTCATGGAGAGAAAGTTCTATTAGAAATTATTTACTTCACATGACTTGCCAATTCTTTTTGAGCTTTCTCATTTGATTCAGCTTTTTCTTTCAACCATTTTTCACGAGCTTTTTCATACTCTTCCTTAGTCACCACTTTATCTTGTAATTTCAAATATTTGAAGTAAACATCTGACCCCTTAGAGCCTGTTTGCGCAGAAGCTCCAGTAAATGGAACAATTCGTGAAAGCACTGGTGCTGCACCAGAAGAAGCCATAGCAGGAATAAAGAGTGAACTATCTGTCAACCATGCTTGAGCCGCTGCATATTTTTCATAACGGACATTCAAGTCGCTTGTCTCTCTGGCAGCTTCATCAACTAATTTATCGTATTCTTTCAAACCAACTTGAACTACTGAAGGGCTATTTGGATTATCAAATCCTAAATATGTTTTTGTAGTTTCACTGCTAGTTGTTTTTAAAATATCCAGGTAAGTAGATGGGTCTTGATAGTCTGGACCCCATGAAACTCCTCCTGATACATCCCAATCCTCAGATGAAGCATTGGCAGCATAGTAAGTAATATTAAGGAATTCATCACTTGTCATTTGTTGAATATCAACAACGACATTTTCAACACCAAGAACTGTTTCTACAGATTGTTTAAAGGACTGAATACGAGATATGTAGTTTTTTGATGCTTGGTCTACTGGAACGTCCAGATGAATAGGAAACTGAACGCCGTCTGCTTCTAAAGCTTTCTTAGCTTTCGCAAACTCTGCCTTGGCCTTGTCAGCATTGAATAAACCATCCTGCCCATCAGCTAAATTCACACCTTTCCACTCATCACCATAAGCAGGAAGTTGAGCAGCGACTAAATCACCAAAGGTCTTCTCACCAGCTGAAACAAAGTCTGGTTTTACAAATAAATTACGAACTGCTAAAGCTGCTCCATCTTTACCATTGATTTGAGCTGAGTAAGCTGAGCGATCAAGAGCAAAATTCAAGGCTTGACGGAAATCTTTGTTAAGCAATGCCTTCTTAGTAGCTACTTTCTCTGAATCTGTAGTTTTAGAAGTATAGTTGTAACTTTGGCGATCAATATTCACACCCAGACCAGCAATCCCAGAGCCTGATTGTGTGTAATAGATATTGTCCTTGTATTCTTCTGCAACCTTAGAATAGTTGGAGCTGGTAGGGTAAAGACGGGCATAACTATAAGCTCCACTAGTGAAGTTACGCTCTAGCGACTCCTGATCTGATCCATCATAGTAAGCTAGATTGATAGTATCTAGGTGGACATTTTCTTTATCCCAATATTGCTCATTTTTTACAAACTCTACAGAAGATTTTGCAGTCAACCCTTTCAACAAGAATGGACCATTATAAAGCAAGGATGTCGGATCTGTTGGTTTAGCAAAATCGCTTCCTTTTGATGTTTCGAATTCTTCATTCAGAGGCCAGAAAATAGAATAGGTCAACTTAGAGTTCCAAAACGGTTCAGGCTGGTTCAAAGTGTATTGTAACGTATAATCATCAACCGCCTTGACACCAACTGTTGAAAAATCTGTTGAAGTTCCTGATAGATAATCTGCCAAGCCTTTAACCGAATTTTCAGCTAAATACATAGCTTCTGATTTTTTATCTGCTGCGTGTTTTAAACCGTTCACGAAATCTTTAGCCGTCACCTCTGCATATTCTTCTCCATCAGAGGTAAACCATTTAACCCCTTTACGAATCTTATAAGTGTAGGTCAAACCATCCTTAGAGACTTCCCAATCCTCTGCAACTGCAGGAGCAAGATTACCGTAATTATCGTTAGTGAATAAACCATCAATCCCATTTGAAGTCACTACTGTTGTACTATTTTTACTTGAAATCAGGTAGTCCAAGGTTTCTGGGTCTGCTGTATAAACATAGCCATAAGCTTTAGGGGCTGATGAATCAGATGATTTTGAAGAACTGCATGCTGCAAGTACACCTGCTGCTAATAAAACAAGACCTGCTGTAGCAAATACACGATTTTTTTTCATTTTCTACTCCTCTGTTTATGTGAATTATAGATTGACAACCATTATATCATATTATCCATTAAAAATCAAACAAATTTTCAGAATATTTAGGCTTGTTGGCACAAATTTTTCATTTTTTTTGAATATATGATTCAAATTGTCGTTCGAAGTGTCAAAGACTACAGTGAAAATAGGAAATTTGACGCAGAAACTTTGGAGCTTAGGAAGACATACAGTAAAATAAAATACGGACGGAACAATGTGATTTTGGAATTCAAATCATTTTATAACAATATTAGACTTCCTGCAAAAGAGGATATAGCTTCATGAGTCCTTGATAACCATTGTCAGCCAAGATTTTACCAGCTTGTCCGATATTTCTGCGACTCGTTTTGAACAACTTCATATCATGACAATAGTTCACAGCGATATCCAAAGAAACAATTCTCCCTTGACTTGTGACAATCGCTTGAGCCTTCATAGCGTGGCATTTCTTTTTATAGTCATTTAGTTTT
>NZ_VMMK01000013.1:0-10453 GCF_013277255.1 Streptococcus sp. 2154 | reverse complement strand
TTTTGCAAGGAAAAACATTTAATTTTTTCTGTTTTTAGAGTATTTTATGGTAAATTATTATCTTTCTAATTATATGTATTGGATTTTTTGATTAAACTGCAAAAAACGAGGACTATTGTATTTTTTTATTTATAAAATTTCGGGTATAAGTTTTACAAAAAAATCCAGTCTCAACAATGTCTCAGAATCACATTTGTACTAGTGTAGTTTCAGTTTACCATAATTATACTAGTACAATTTTTCATTATTTTCACTTTCTAACTAGATATGGTGGAAAGGATTGGTCGATGCTTGACTAGGTACAATATCAATTGTCCAGCCATTTTCTCCTTTCCATTGATTAAGAAGCTCTGCGATTTTTTCCACAAACAGCACTTCGATATAGTGACCTGGATCCAATGCCAGCAAGCCATCAGACAACATATCCTGGGCAGTGTGGTAGTAAATATCACCAGTGATATAGACATCCGCTCCTTTAGCTAAAGCATCCTTATAGAATGACTGCCCGCTTCCACCACAGATGGCCACTCTTGAAATAGGTTTCTGCAAGTCATTCTCTTGATAATGCACCATTCGAAGACTATCTAGGCCGAATACTTGCTTGACATACTGGGCAAAGTCCCCAAAGGTCTGAGTCAGAACATTCCCAATACGTCCAATTCCACGTTCAGGACCTGTCTCCTGAAGATAAGTTATCTCCTCGATTCCTAGCATCTGACAGAACCAGTCATTGAGACCATTTTCAACGATGTCAATATTGGTATGGCTGACATAAACTGCAATGTCATGCTTGATGAGATCAATGTAAATCTGATTTTGTGGACGGCTAGCTACCAAATCCTTGATGGGACGGAAAATCGGCGCGTGCTTGACGATAATCAAATCCACACCCTTTTCAATGGCTTCAGCCACCGTTTCTTCACGAATATCGAGAGCCACCATGACACTTTGGATGTCCTTGTCCAAAGTGCCAATTTGCAGACCACGACTGTCTCCCTCTATAGAAAATTCCTGAGGGCAAAAGGCTTCATACACGTTAATTACTTCACTTGCTAGCATGGAGAACCTCCTTGATGGCTTGAATTTTATCTACTAGAACTTGACGTTCCTCCAGATTTTTTTCTGGAATTTGTCCGAGGGCAAACTCTAGCTTAACAGCTTCTTTTTGCCATTTTTGGACAAAGACTGGACTGACCTCTTTGCACAAGAAGGGGCCAAATCGAACATCACTTGCTGATAGCTTCATTTGTCCTGCTTCCACCACCAAAATCTCGTAAAACTTGCCAGCTTCTTCTAGAATGCTTTCTGCCACAATCTGAAAACCATTGTCTTGCAACCAAATGCGCAAGTCGTCTTCACGATTATTGGGCTGGAGAATCAAACGCTCTACGTTAGCTAACTTGTCCAAGCCTTCTTCTAAAATCCTAGCAATCAAACGGCCACCCATACCAGCAATGGTAATGACCGACACTTGGTCTGCCTCTTCAAAGGCTACCAAGCCATTGGCTAAACGAACCTGGATTTTCTCCTTTAACCCGTGACTTTCAACATTTTTGACTGCAGATTGGTAGGGCCCGTCCACCACCTCACCTGCAATGGCACTTTTGATTTGTCCTCTCTCAACCAACTCGATGGGCAGATAAGCATGATCACTTCCCACATCTAATAAAATGGCTCCCTGTGGCACAAAGGAAGCCACTAATTCTAATCTCTTTGAAATCATCTTCTCTCACTTTCCAAACTCTATTACCTCTTATTATACCACATTTCAATCCTCAACTTCCCAGTAATATAAGTACCTCTGGCGAAAGAAGTTTCAATGTCCTAAGGTAATAGATGGATTCACTTGAAATATTTTTCGGAAATTTACAGAATTGTCAAAAAATAGGTAATTTATTCAAAAATTCTTGACTTTATAAAAAATATACACTAAAATATATTTAGAAGATTAGAGGAGATAAAAGTTTCACTAAATTTTATATTTGAAGGTAGTATTTAGATAGGAAATTTAGTCAGACGAACCACGAATTTGCTCTATGCTTTCTAGAATTTATTATAAGGAGATTAATATGCATATTTTTCTTAAAAATCGAGCTTTTCGTCAGCTAACAGTGAATGAGTGGATTTCAAGTTTTGGAGACACTATTTTTACTTAGCTTTTATCAATTATGTCTCTTCTTATACGTTTGCTCCCTTAGCTATATTTTTGATCAGTCTGTCAGAAACTATTCCACAGGTTTTGCAACCTTTTTACTGGAGTTATAGCTGATTTTCAAAAAAATCGAATTAGCAAGTATATTTCTATCCTCTTTATCAAAGTCCTCCTTTATTCTGGAGTGACTTTGCTCCTGACAAGTACCGACTTCTCTCTCTTTTCTGTTTTCTTTATTTGCAGTATGAACTTGATTTCAGATACGATTGGTTTTCTTGCAGGATACATGCTGACACCGATTTACATACGGCTAATAAACGATGATATGACGGAGGCTATGAGTTTTAGGCAGTCCACGAGTTCCATTGTACGTTTGATAGGTAATCTCAGCGGAGGAGTATTTTTAGGACTGTTTAGCATTTCTACTCTAGCTTTTGTAAATGTTTTAACCTTTTTATTTGCCTTTCTAGGAAGTCTACTTATTCGAAACCGCTTGAAAAAAGAGGAAGAAAAAATCGAAGTTCCTCCTTATGTAGGAATGAGTAGCTTTTTCCAGCATTTGAAAGAGTCAATGAAATTATTGATGACTATGGGAGATGTCATGGTCTTGCTTTGGATTTTGTCCATTAGTCAAGCTGTTTTGATGATGGTAGAGCCTGTCAGTGCGATTCTACTGATTCACCATCCTTTTATGGATTTGTCAACAGGGCAAAGTCTGGCAATTTTGATAATGATAAGCCTTCTTCATGTTATTTTAGGTGGACTTCTGAGTGGATTTCTATCTAAAAAAATTTCTATTCGCCTGAATATTTATTGGAGTCTATTGATGGAGTCTCTCATTGTTATAGGTTTTCTACGTGGAAGTTTTTTACTTATTTTACTAGGAAGTGCAGGTGATGCTTTCTCGGCAGGAGTATTGAGTCCTCGCTTGCAAGCCATGATTTTTGGAATCATTCCTGAGGAGTTAATGGGATCAGTTCAATCCTCCATCAATGTTATCAACTTGCTTATCCCAGCTGTCCTATCCCTTGCTCTCGTATTTCTTGCAACAAGTGTTGGTCTTGAAGTTGTTGCCTTTGCTCTTATAATTTTACTACTTATAGCAGCCTATCTAGTTCACCAGATGAAAAACTTACCAAACCAAGAAGAAATTTAGCTAGAATGTTATAGATAGGTCAGTTTTCACTTGATAGTTTCTGTGGAATCGTAAGCTCCTTGTAATTGATTGTCGATATTACATACAACTATCTGGCAACTACAAATGTTTCCAATCCCTATCAAGATGCAATTTATATAAGATAAGTCTATTCTTTTCCTATAAAATCTGATAAGATAGAGGAAAGAATAATTAGAATAGAGGTTACTTCAATGGCGGTTCCCGATAGACTCCCTGCTCGTATGAGAATGGATGGACGAACTATTTTCCAACAGATAAAAAACTATTTTGATACTGAAAATAAAGAATATTTTAAGCACCCCAATACCTATGATGGTATTTCCATGCATCTGGAACCCAACATCCTGACCAGTATGGAGCACTTCGATTTGACTGGCTTTCATTGCGAATGTAAAGATTTCCAAAATCAGGGAGTCTGTAAACACTGGGTTGCCATGGATCTCTACTTTCGTAGCCTCCCCCAAGCTATTCAAGAACGCATTGGTAAAGCGAGTCATAAACCAAGTTTTGCCAGCCAACTGATTCCTACCTTGCCATCTGATGAACTCCAAGATGAACTGGTAGAAGAAAAAGCGGTGGCGCCTTCACTTTCCCTTCATGGACAAGTCGAAATCCGAAATCATAGCCTAGCATGGACCTTAAAACTACAGGTAGAACAGGCTTCTCGTACCTATGTTATCAAGGATATAGCTCACTTCATTTTTCTCATTTTCCAAGAGGAAGATTACTTTGTTTCACAGAAAATCGGGACAATCAGATTATCCTTAGATCAGTTTAATCAAGCATCCCAAAACCTACTCCTCTATATCAAAAAATATTTCATCGATAGAAATGAACATTCTTATTTCAACTTCAGTTATGGCATTAGCCCTAGAGATTGCGGACGCTATTTAGAGACTCCTGTTAGCTATTTAAACGACCTCGTCCCACTTTTTCAAGCTTTGGATGTCTTCCAATATGTAACCTCAAAAGCCGAATACCCTCTTATATTCTTAGATGATAGTCCCTTTATCCCGGAAGAGGAAATTTTTAAAGTTGTCAAGTCTAATAACCATTATGAAATCATCAATACAGCTTATTTTGGTTTCATTATTCAAGAAAAACTTTGGATTCGACACAATCACTTCCACATCATCAAAGAAGAACACCGTTACTTTTTGGATAAATTAGCTACTTGGATCTATCATTATCAAGAAAGTTCTCCTCTTATCTTTTCACAGGAAAATAAGGCTGAACTTATGCAAATCTGTAATATCATCTCAAACTATGTTCCTATCAGTCTTCCAGATGAATTACAAATCCATGACTTTATCCCCACCTTTGCCTTCTCCAAAACTAGAAATGAAATTGCCCTTAATATGGTGTGGTCCTTTGGAGAAAAACAAGTCCATTCTAAACAAGATCTCCTAACCCTCCCCTATACTTACCAAGCTAGCAAAGCTAGAAAAATCTATCATCAACTGCTTTCTGCTGGTTTCAAAGAGGAATTTCATAGTCTTTCCAAAATCAAAATCGTTGATTTCTTCCTAAAAGAACTCCCCCGTTTTCGTACTCTGGGTCAAGTTCAACTAGATGAATCGCTTGAAAAACTCTTAGTAGAAGATCCTGCTGTCATTGACATTTTTGACGACGAAGGCTTCCTTTCAGTTCAGTTTGATTTTTCTATGATTTCAGAAGATGAGGTTGAAAAAGCTATCCAAGCTTTATGGAATCAAGAAAGCCACTACCAAACCAAGCAAGGAAAGGTTCTAGTCTTTGACGATGAAAGTCTCAAGGTTGCCCAAAGTCTCCAAGATCTTCGCGCTAAATTTTCAGACGGAAAAATCAAGATGCACAAATCTCGTGCCTTTAGTCTTTCTGAAACCTTCAAAGACAATGAACATGTCAATTTTTCTCGTGATTTCAAAAAGATGGCTTATGACCTGACCCACCCTGAAGAATTTGATATCAAGCCTTATGAAGTCAAGGCCAAACTCCGCTCCTATCAAAAAGAAGGAGTCAAGTGGCTGAGTATGCTGGATCATTATCATTTTGGGGGAATCCTGGCAGACGACATGGGTCTAGGGAAAACCTTGCAAACCATCACTCTTCTGGAAGCCAACCTTAAACCAGACCAGAAAGCTCTTATCCTAGCTCCAGCCAGCCTTCTTTATAATTGGAAGGAAGAATTCCGAAAATTTGTACCTCACAAACAGGTTGAAGTAGCCTATAGTAGCAAAACTGAGCGTATCAAACAAATTGAAAAATCTGCTACTATCACTATTACAAGCTATCCATCTTTTCGATCTGACCTTGAACATTATCAAAAGCAGTCTTACGACTACCTCATCCTAGATGAAGCACAGATGATAAAAAATAGTCAGACCAAAACAGCACAAGCTTTAAGAGAATTTGATGTCAAAACCTGCTATGCCCTATCTGGAACTCCTATTGAAAACCGTCTCGAAGAGATTTGGTCTATTTTCCAGATAGTATTACCAGGTCTCCTACCAAGTAAAAAGGAATTTTCAAAATTGTCACCTCAACTCGTTGCTAAACTGATTCAACCTTTTGTCCTGCGTAGGAAAAAAGACGAAGTTCTGACAGAATTACCTGAACTGAGCGAGCACCTCTACAGCAATGAACTCAGCAGTTCACAAAAAACGCTCTATCTAGCTCAACTTCGACGCATGCAAGAAATGGTTTCAGGAGCCAGCGCTGATGAGATTAAACGTCATAAAATTGAAATCTTAGCAGGACTAACCCGACTTAGACAAATCTGTAATACCCCTGCTCTCTTTTTAGAAGACTACAAAGGGGATAGTGGAAAAATGGACAGCTTATTCGAGCTCCTAGACACCATTCGTGAAAAAGGGTCACGACCACTTATCTTTTCACAATTCACCTCTATGCTTGATCTCATTGAGCAAGAACTAGAGAAAAAAGAAATGTCTCACTTTAAAATAACAGGACAAACACCTTCAGATAAACGTCAAGAAATGGTCAATCTCTTCAATCAAGGGGAAAAAGACTGCTTCCTCATTTCCCTAAAAGCAGGTGGAACAGGACTAAATCTAACAGGAGCTGATACCGTCATCCTCTGTGACCTCTGGTGGAATCCAGCAGTCGAGATGCAAGCCATCGGTCGAAGCCACCGCCTTGGCCAGACCAAACAAGTCGATGTCTATCGCCTTATCACACTTGGTACCATAGAGGAAAAAATCCAAGAACTCCAAGAAAGTAAAAAAGAACTCTTCAACACCGTTCTTGAAGGACAAGAAAGCAGAAGCAATTTGAGCGTTGATGATATTAAAGAAATCTTGGGTGTTGAATAAACGAAAAAGAACTAGAGTAACCACACTTAGTGGATTTATCTAGTTCTTTTGTAAGCGCGTCATAACAAGGTATCTATCATTCATGGAAGACCTCCTGTATACTATTAGTAAAGTAAAACTATTGGAGGATATTTGAATGCCACAACCTATTGTTCCTGTAGAGATTCCACAATCTCGTCGTTTTGATTCTAAAAAGAGAAATGATATTCTGCTTAAAATTCGTATTGGCAAGCTTGAAGTAAGTTTTTTTCAATCTCTCAATCTCGAAATGATAGAAGAGCTTTTGGATAAGGTGTTGCTCTATGACAATTCATCTATCTAGCCTAGGGCAGGTCTATCTCGTGTGTGGGAAGACTGATATGAGGCAAAGCATTGATTCACTGGCTTATCTGGTTAAAACCCACTTTGAATTAGATTCTTTCTCAGGTCAAGTTTTTCTCTTTTGTGGTGGACGTAAAGACCGCTTTAAAGCTCTTTACTGGGATGGTCAAGGATTTTGGCTACTATATAAACGCTTTGAGAACGGTAAGTTGACTTGGCCAAGTACAGAAAAGGATGTCAAAGCTCTCACATCTGAACAAGTAGACTGGCTGATGAAAGGCTTTTCTATCACTCCCCAAATAAATTCATCAGAAAGTCGTGATTTCTATTGAAATGATGCCTTTCTTTTTAGTATAATAAAGTTAGAAAACAGAGAGGGAAGCCTATGGAAGAAGATTGGGCTAAGATGGGTTTACCAATCACACGTAAGGAAATCTCTAATTGGCATATCAAGACGAGTCAATACTATTTAGAGTCCCTTTATAAGCTTTTACGAGAAAAGTTGTTAGAACAAGCTCTTCTTCATGCGGATGAAACCTCTTATCGGGTCTTAGAAAGTGATAGCCATCTGACCTACTATTGGACTTTTTTGTCAGGAAAATCAGAGAAACAAGGGATTAGGCTTTACCACCATGATCAGCGTCGAAGTGGTTCAGTAGTACAAGAATTCCTAGGAGATTATTCTGGCTATGTGCATTGTGACATGTTGCGGCAGTAACTTAGGACTTTAGTCCTCTAGTTCTGCCTATGCGATAGCAGTCCAAGGTTTAGGAGCAAGGCGACGCTAAGCTTGGTAAACTGCGAACCGCTAGAAGCTTATCGTCAACTGGAAGAAGCTGAACTTGTTGGATGTTGGGCGCATGTGAGAAGGAAGTTTTTTGAATCCACCCCCAAGCAAGCAGATAACTCATCCTTAGGAGCTAAAGGTTTAGCTTATTGTGACCAGTTATTTGCCTTGGAAAGAGACTGGGAGGTTTTGCCAGCTGATGAACGTCTACAGAAACGTCAAGAACATCTCCACCCCCTATAAGAAATCTCCAGATTAGAGAACTCACGGATAGTTCCTAATATGGAGATTTTTCAATATACTTCGTTATTGGACGGTTACAGAAAATTATCATTGTCAATCAACAAATAATTTATTCATTTTTTCTAAAACACTTTGATTAAGTATATTGAGTTCAAATTCAGTTTCAGGCCCATGACCATTTATTGGTAATTCATCAATTTCAAAACATTTATAGTTGTTCAATGTCGACTTCATATAATAAAAATCTAAAACTTTATCTCTAGGACTTTGCATGATGAATGTTTTATAAGGAAGATTTTTCTTCCACACCTTATCAGAAAACATTTCTGTAATTTCAGTTGTCGAGAACTTATCAGTAAACCATTTCCTTTCCATTCCACTTGTTTTTTTTTTATTTGATTAGATAAATCTATCAAAGGGGAAACGCATATATGTCCACCTAGATTGTGAGAAAATCTGGCACTCAGTAGTAATCCTAATATAGATCCAAAACTTCCTGAATATAAATAAACTTTTTTAACATCTTTTACTGTTTTACTCACTATATACTCAATCGTTCTTACCAATTCATCTATCACATAATTCCAATTTTTATTTGATAGTATTGCAGAAAATTCTTTATCATATATTATTTGTCCATTATTATCTACTAATAATTCATCATGCCATAAAAGTTTCCTATCTTGAGTATAAGATAGGAATATAGCATCATTTAAATCCAAATTTTTTATTTTCATCATCCTGTGACCTACTTTTTCATATACTTATAAAAAAGAAACAAAGAAATTGCATTTATAGTGGAAATGATAAAGAAAATGATTAATGTTTTTTGTAAATCATTTGCATACAGATTCCCTCCAAGTAATCCACCTAAACTATCTCCAATAAAATATGAAGTTTGAGATATACCATAGAAATATGAAATTTGTTCTTTAGGATACATATCCAACTCCATTAATTCTTGACTAATTACAGAACCATTTAAGAACAAAGCTCTGCATATAAGAATAAGAAACAAGTATAAAAATTGCATATTAAATATCAATAAAGCTGTTGATAAGCCCACTAAAATTTCACTGACCACAAAGATATACTCTTTATATTTTGAGGTTTTTTGACCTGAAAAAAGAGAAGAGAAATAAGTACTCAGTAGTCCTAAAATTGTCAATGTTACACCAATAACAGATACATTTATACCTTGTTTGCTTAAAATAACTGGAAGATATGGAGCAAATAAACTTACGCTTCCCCCCATAATGAAGCCGAATATTATAGTTCCAACAAGCAGGGTTCTAGCTTTTGCAAAATGTTTAAATTCAGCCTTCTCCAAATCGCCACTCTCATTATGAGATTGAGTAATAGGAGGAATTAGAAATACAGTAATCAGGCAAAGGACGCTCGAAAAAAGTAGAGTCAATTGTGTAGCGTTTTGAAACAAGAATGTTAAAATCCAGACAAGAAAACCTGCTAGTAGCATGCCTAAAGAACTTCCTACTCCGTCTGCAAATTCTTTCAACGATACAATAGAGGAACGTTCTTCTTCACTTCCTATGCCTACAATCCATACTCTAATTAATAACAACACTACCGAAGCACCGATTCCTGAAACAAAACCAGATATTATAGAAATGCCTGAGTTATTAGGAAACATCCTAAAGAATAAGCCAATACTATATAAAATTAAACCACATTGAATCACTCTTTGAGGGGTAAATCGTCCTATTTTTTTACCAATATAAAATGAAAAGATGCCAGCAAATGCCATGGCAGAATAGGATAGACCATAATTAGGGAGCCTATCATTCATTTCAAACCAGAGTGCATGAACTGTTTTTGAAGTATACATAGATAGTTTAAAAAACAAATTGAAAATAAAAAAATTGATTGCAATAGGATATTTTCTTAAGATAATTCGATAGTTATTCATGATATTCGCTCACTTCACTTTCTAGTGTTTCTTTCATATCCGATAATTTTTCATTATCACTAAAATGTGTATCTAAAATTTTCAATAATGGTTGCATTTGTTTAAATTTATTGCAGTTATATAAAATTTCTAAAGATATAACCAAATAATCTTCTAGAAAAGATAAATCTAACTGTGAAACTTTGAATTGACATTGTTCTAATAATCTTTGTGCTTTTTCATACATATTCAGCTCGACATATATGTATTGTAAGTCATACCAGAAATCAAAACTTCTATCAGATAAATAATACGCTTTTTTATAATTCGTTAGACTGTCCTGCAACAATTGAAGTTCGCTCAAAACGACGTCCGCTAATCTTTTCATAGACTTTCTCCCCTCTAGGAGCCCCTGCATAAGGACGATAGAGATAGCGGTCGATTCCTGTTTCATCAATATATACGATTGGTAATTCGTTTAGGTTATCCAAAATATCAAGAAACTCAGCGACTTTCTCTGGGTCTTCTTACTTAAAGCTCGTCATCTTTTTTT
>NZ_VMMK01000012.1:0-987 GCF_013277255.1 Streptococcus sp. 2154 | reverse complement strand
TAAAACTGACTGACGCCGACACCAAGCAAAGAAGTCTTCCATTAGGGGTTGGAGCTCTTCTTGACGTTTCTGTAGTCGTTCATCAGCTGGCAAAACCTCCCAGTCTCTTTCCAAGGCAAATAACTGGTCACAATAAGCTAAACCTTTAGCTCCTAAGGATGAGTTATCTGCTTGCTTGGGGGTGGATTCAAAAAACTTCCTTCTCACATGCGCCCAACATCCAACAAGTTCAGCTTCTTCCAGTTGACGATAAGCTTCTAGCGGTTCGCAGTTTACCAAGCTTAGCATCGCCTTTCTCCTAAACCTTGGACTGCTATCGCATAGGCAGAACTAGAGGACTAAGGTCCTAAGTTACTGCCGCAACATATCACAATGCACATAGCCAGAATAGTCTCCTAGGAAGTATTGTACTACTGAACCACTTCGACGCTGATCATGGTGGTAAAGCCTAATCCCTTGCTTCTCAGCTTTCCCAGACAAAAAAGTCCAATAGTAGGTCAGATGGCTATCACTCTCTAGCACCCTATAAGAGGTTTCATCCGCATGAAGTAAGGGTTGAGTCAATAGTCTCTCTCGCAAGAGGTTATAGAGGGGCTCCAAATAGTATTGACTCGCCTTGATATGCCAATTAGAGATTTCCTTACGTGTGATTGGTAAACCCATCCTAGCCCAATCTTCTTCTTGGCGATAATTGGGGACCTTCAGATTAAACTTCTGATGGATGGTGTGAGCGATAATAGAAGCTGAGCCAAGGCTATGCGCCAAAGGGGCTTTAGGGATAGGAGCTTTCACAATTTTATCACTCGGATTTTTCTCACTGCATGCTTGGCATTTGTAAGAGTGTTGGATATGATCTATGCGTTTTAATTGCGCAGGAATAAAGACTAATTCTTGGCCTTGAAGACTCGCTCCAATCTCTTTTAGCTCTCCCTGACAGTCAGGGCAAATGCAATCCTCTAAGCGATGATGGAGTTCTTCTGAATCGAA
>NZ_VMMK01000011.1:0-1098 GCF_013277255.1 Streptococcus sp. 2154 | reverse complement strand
ACCTTTAGCGCCGAAGGGTGAGTTATCTGCTTGCTTGGGGGTGGATTCAAAAAACTTCCTTCTCACATGCGCCCAACATCCAACAAGTTCAGCTTCTTCCAGTTGACGATAAGCTTCTAGCGGTTCGCAGTTTACCAAGCTTAGCGTCGCCTTGCTCCTAAACCTTGGACTGCTATCGCATAGGCAGAACTAGAGGACTAAAGTCCTAAGTTACTGCCGCAACATATCACAATGCACATATCCAGAATAATCTCCTAGGAATTCTTGTACTACTGAACCACTTCGACGCTGATCATGGTGGTACAGCGTGATTCCTTGCTTCTCAGCTTTCCCAGACAAAAAAGTCCAATAGTAGGTCAGATGGCTATCACTCTCTAGCACCCTATAAGAAGTTTCATCCGCATGAAGTAAGGGCTGAGTCAATAGTCTCTCTCGCAAGAGGTTATAGAGGGGCTCCAAATAGTATTGACTCGCCTTGATATGCCAATTAGAGATTTCCTTACGTGTGATTGGTAAACCCATCCTAGCTCAATCTTCTTCTTGGCGATAATTGGGGACCTTCAGATTAAACTTCTGATGGATGGTGTGAGCGATAATAGAAGCTGAGCCAAGGCTATGCGCCAAAGGGGCTTTAGGAATAGGAGCTTTCACAATTTTATCACTCGGATTTTTCTCACTGCATGCTTGGCATTTGTAAGAGTGTTGGATATGATCTATGCGTTTTAATTGCGCAGGAATAAAGACTAATTCTTGGCCTTGAAGACTCGCTCCAATCTCTTTTAGCTCTCCCTGACAGTCAGGGCAAATGCAATCCTCTAAGCGATGATGAACTTCTTCTGAATCGAATTGGGCAAGAAGAGCTTGACGTTTTCCTTTAGCTTTCTTACGTTTATAGGTGATTTCTTCTCTTTCAACTGGGAACCTCTCCATCTTCATCAGATGAAGCTTCCTCCTCAAAAAGGCTGACTTGTCCAGATGGACAAACACTTTTCTCAGAGGATTTTCCATAGAGCTTTTGCGTTAGATAAGCCACTTGTTCACGCAGAAGGGCAAGTTCATTGGTGAGACTATCAATTGTAGCACTCTGTTGTTGAATGA
>NZ_VMMK01000108.1:0-891 GCF_013277255.1 Streptococcus sp. 2154 | reverse complement strand
GCGAAGAAGATCAATCTCCTGCGGAACAAAAGGGTGAGGAGAACCAGCTGGAGAATCCAGTTGAGGGGGTAAAGGATGTTGGTGAGTCTGCCCCACAAGAACCCCAAAAACAACCAGAACAACCAGAACAAACGGCTCCATCTCCAGAGGTCAACCCAAGTCAAGGAAACGAACCAGAATCAGCTGTTCAGCCTGAACCCTTATCTCCCCAAGAACAGTCAGATTCACAAGAGCAACCAACTGTCCCAAGTCCAGTAACGAAAGAAAAAGTATTGGAATATAAAACAACATATAAAGCTTCACCAGCCTTAAATTACAAAGAGCAACGAGTAGAAGTAGCAGGCGAAAATGGTAAGGAAGTGACAACTACTTCTTACAGTTTTGATGAAAGTACTGGGAAAATAGTAGAAAACACTTCAACAAAAATAGAAAAACATCCAGTAGATAGAGTTGTTAAGGTTGGAAATGTAGAAGAAACAAGATCAACAACCAAAAGACGTGAACAGTTTATCGCGGATGAGTCACTTGATAAAGGGGTTAAAGTAGTTAGAGAACAAGGTCAAGATGAAGAAACAACGACTATAAGTGTTTATAAAGTAAATTCGACGACAGGAGAATTAACTGATCCAGAAGTTTCAACAAAAGTAGCCAAAGCAATGCAAGCGAAAATAACGGCAGTAGGAACAAAACCAACAGTTCAATCACAAGAAATTCCTTTTAAGACAATTTATAAAGCATCGTCAGATTTAAGTTACAATGTGCAACAAGAAGAAACACCAGGGGAGAATGGTAGCTCAGTATCAACTACAAAATACACAGTAAATCAAGAAACAGGAGCTATCTCAGAAGAAACTACAACAGAAAACACTCCAGCTAAAGACAAAATAGTAA
>NZ_VMMK01000107.1:0-542 GCF_013277255.1 Streptococcus sp. 2154 | reverse complement strand
AATTGTGATTTGTCGATCTGGGCTACAAAGTCTGCGAACTCATTTTGGAGGGAAAGAGGGGGGAGGGGGATGGAAATATTTTGTAATTCTTTTGCATTTATATTAGCTTGATTAACAGCACCTTTCGCGATGTTCCTTAGAAACTTCTTTGTACTAGGAAAATTTAAAAATTCAGAGAGGTATCTAGGATTTAAAATATTATTCTTTGTTCTGATACGAATAATATAACCTGCAATAACCATATCATAATCTAATTCATAGATACATGTTTTCCCAACTAATTCCAGACTATTTGTACGATTAAATAGTACATCCCCTTTTCTTACAACATACTTTTCTAAGTCCTCCTCTGGAATATCTATATGTTTTAAATTCTGTATGTTTAACTGACCACCTTCAGTTATATTATTCATTCTTAAATATCCGTATTTACCGTTAAGAGTAGCCGGTAAACTCGTCCCATATCGGACTTCTTCAACTAATTCTCCAAGTCTTTTTAATGGAAAGTTTCTTAGCATAAACATCTCGTTAAATCGGGATTT
>NZ_VMMK01000106.1:0-558 GCF_013277255.1 Streptococcus sp. 2154 | reverse complement strand
GAAACATTATGGGAAGTTTGCTGATGGAAGTATAAAAGAGTTTAAACATAATATACCTAAAGGATGGGCCATAGTTTATTTACCAGACATTTGTGCATTAGAGGACGGCTCAATAAAAAGAGGTCCTTTTGGTAGTTCTATAACAAAGTCAATGTTTGTTCCGAAAGGAGAACATACATATAAGGTTTATGAACAAGGTAATGCTATAAGAAAAACTATAGATTATGGAGACTATTGGTTAAAAGAGAGTGATTATATACGTTTAAAAAATTTTTCAATAAAAGCAGGAGATATTTTAATATCTTGTGCAGGTACTATTGGAGAAATCTTTCAAATACCTTCAAATTATTATAATGGAGTTATAAATCAAGCATTATTAAAACTTACGTTAAACTCAGATATAATAGATTCACAGTATTTTAAATGGATGTTTACGAGTTTGATTAATACACTAAAAGAGCATTCTATAGGTTCAGCGATAAAAAATTTAGCTTCAATAAAATTTTTAAAATATGAAGTTCCTATGTTATTACCTCCCCTATCCGAACAAAAATGCAT
>NZ_VMMK01000105.1:0-684 GCF_013277255.1 Streptococcus sp. 2154 | reverse complement strand
ACGAAGCGTTCTGTAATCTCTTTTGGTCTAGTAATAGCGCCACCAACAACGATGCCTCGCACTCCGTATTCAAGGATTTGTTTGGCTTGTTCTGGTGTATGAATTTTTCCTTCTGCAATGACATCTACACCGGCATCACAGAGTTTTTTGATGAGTTCAAAATCTGGACCATCCACTTTTGGACTGTAGGATGTGTAGCCTGATAAGGTTGTTCCGACAAAGTCAATTCCTGCTTCGACCGCTGCCAATCCTTCTTCAAAAGTACTGGTGTCCGCCATCAAGAGCTGGTTAGGATATTTCTCCTTGACCTGACGAATGAACTCTTGAATTTCCAAACCATCGTAGCGTTCACGCTTGGTACAATCCAGAGCAATCACCTCGATGTCCAGTTCTGCCAATTCATCAACTTCTTTCATAGTAGCCGTGATGAAGGGTTCTTGTGGCGGATAATCTCGTTTGATTATCCCAATAATCGGAAGTTTGGTGACTTCCTTAATTTCCTTGATATCGCGAACACTATTGGCTCGGATACCGACTGCTCCACCTTGCTCAGCCGCTTTGACCAGCAAGGGAATCACCCCTCCCGCTTCTGTATAAAGCGGTTCATGAGGAAGAGCCTGACAAGAAACGATGATTCCATCTTTGATTTGTTCAATCAAGGCTTCTTTACTAATCTGTGGCATC
>NZ_VMMK01000104.1:0-1395 GCF_013277255.1 Streptococcus sp. 2154 | reverse complement strand
AAACTTCAGTTCTTATCCCCACAAATGATATTTCACGACATGTAAATGATATTGTTGAAACAATTCCTGACAATGAATTCGACGAATTCAGACATCACCGTGGTGCAACTTCGTACCATCCTAAAATGATGTTAAAAGTGATTCTAGATGCCTACACACAATCTGTATTCTCAGGTCATAAAATAGAAAAAATGCTTAATGATAGCATCCGAATGATGTGGCTATCACAAAATCAAAAACCTTCTTATAAAACAATTAATCGATTTAGAGTAAATCCAATAGTAGATGCTTTATTAGAATCTTTATTTATTCAATTTTACAGTCAGTGTGTAAAACAAAATCTTATAGATGATAAAGCTATTTTTATTGATGGTACAAAAATTGAAGCAAATGCCAATCGATATACATTTGTATGGAAAAAGAGTATTCAAAACCATGAATCAAAGATGAATGAGGATTCTAAAGCCCTCTACCATGAATTGGTAACCAATAAAATCATACCGGAAATTAAAGAAGATCATGATAATGAATTAACAAAAGAAGAAATAGATTTGATTGGTAGTCACTTAGATAAAGAAATCGAAGATTTAAACCAACATATCAACAATGAAAAATGTACTAAAACAAGAAAACAAATACGTCTCAAAAGAACTAAAATCAAAAAATACAAAAAGCAAATCAATGATTATTTTGAGCGAAAGTATCGATACGAATTTCAAAAATCTATTTTAAAGGATAGAAATAGTTATTCTAAGACAGATCATGATGCGACATTTATGAGAATGAAAGAAGATCACATGAAAAATGGACAACTTAAGCCAGGGTATAATTTACAAATAGCGACAAATTCCCAATTTGTTTTATCTTATAATGTGTATCAAAATCCAACGGATACTAGAACGATGATTCCATTTTTAAATTCAATTTAAGAGACCTACGGTCATTTACCTGAATATATTGTAGCTGATGCAGGTTATGGTAGTGAATCAAATTATAAGGCAATTATAGATGACTTTAATCGAACGCCACTCATAACATATGGAATGTTTATAAAAGATAAAACTAAAAAATATAAAAGTGACATCTTTAATACTCAAAATTGGAACTATGACGAAATTAATGACGAATTCATTTGTCCGAATAATAAACGGCTAGGTTTTAAAAGATATGCCTATCGTCATGATAAGTATGGTTATAAGCGAGACTTCAAATTATATGAATGTGATGATTGTTCAGAATGTCCTCTGAAAAATCAATGTATGAACTTCAATTCAAAAACAAACAAAAAAATAATGAAGAATTATAACTGGGAATATTTTAAATCCCAAATTAACAAAAAGCTTTCAGAACCAGAAACAAAAAATATCTACAGTCAAAGAAAAATTGATGTGGAAC
>NZ_VMMK01000103.1:0-538 GCF_013277255.1 Streptococcus sp. 2154 | reverse complement strand
TTCGATCCCGTTAACTCCCATTTTAGCGGGTGTAGTTTAGTGGTAAAACTACAGCCTTCCAAGCTGTTGTCGCGAGTTCGATTCTCGTCACCCGCTTTGAACTTTGTTCTTTGTACCAAGTTTTAACTTGGGCGCGTAGCTCAGGTGGTTAGAGCGCACGCCTGATAAGCGTGAGGTCGGTGGTTCGAGTCCACTCGTGCCCATAGTGTTTAGTCCATTACTAGAGAATTGAAACATTATCTTTTCACTAAGAGGACACGGGTTTGTTCCCGTATAAACTATTTTGGAGGATTACCCAAGTCCGGCTGAAGGGAACGGTCTTGAAAACCGTCAGGCGTGTAAAAGCGTGCGTGGGTTCGAATCCCACATCCTCCTTTTATATTAACGCGGGATGGAGCAGCTCGGTAGCTCGTCGGGCTCATAACCCGAAGGTCGTAGGTTCAAATCCTGCTCCCGCAATAAGGCTCGGTAGCTCAGTTGGTAGAGCAATGGATTGAAGCTCCATGTGTCGGCGGTTCGATTCCGTCTCGCGCCATTT
>NZ_VMMK01000102.1:0-1014 GCF_013277255.1 Streptococcus sp. 2154 | reverse complement strand
ATTCAGTTAGTCGTTTTATTGAGAAACGGCTAGGTTTGAAAGTATAGTAAAATGAAATAAGAATAGGACAAACCGATCAGGACAGTCAAATCGATTTCTAACAATGTTTTAGAAGTAGAGGTGTACTATTCTAGTTTCAATCTACTATAATTTGAAGGGGAATACCGTGATTGGCTAATATTTGTTCAAGGACATGATAGTAAGCATTCAAGTTCTCTTTTTTATCAAAATAAGCCCCTAGGATATTGCCGGAAGCATCATCAATGGCTAAGTGTAAGTTAGAGGTTTCTGCTCCAAACCAGGCATGAGGGCTAGCCTCCATTTGGATGAGTTCTCCAGCAAATTTCTTTCTGGGTCTACTAGGATGTAGCTTTTTAGTGTCTTCCAGGAAATCTTTAGCGGATGGTAAGATTGGATTGTCTAGGGGATGATTGCGGTTCAGTTTAGCTTGTTTTCTTAGTCTCTTCTTTGTCTTTCTGTGAGACTTGGGAGAGAGGATGTTTTCCTTATAGAGTATTTTTCTAACAGTTGTATCAGAGAGCTGAATTCCCTCTTCTTCAGCTAGTAATTCACAGAAATGAAGGACATTTGGTTTATATGTTTCATAGGAGAGGTATTTCTTTAGGACACGTTCTTTGATTTCATCAGGGATTGCATGTTTTGGTTTTCGATTTCTGTTTCCGTGTCTGAAGGCTTTTTTCCTTTCTGTTGATAGGCTAGTAGCAGACGATTGATTTGTCTTTCAGAAAGATTCAGTTCGACACAGGCTCGATTCTTTGTTTTCTTTCCTTGGTCTATAGCTTTTATCACAAGATATTTTTTCGTTTCATTCATATTCAGTTGGATACTTTTCATACGACTATTTTATCAAATGGGACATTTTCACGTTCGATTTACTAAAGACATTCTCACATTCGAGCCAAATTTCAAGTTCAAGTTAGCATGAAGAAGTCTTCTCTGGGTGATTTGTAGTTCAAGCATTTTTTAGGATAGTTATTAATCCAATTTTCGATG
>NZ_VMMK01000101.1:0-3245 GCF_013277255.1 Streptococcus sp. 2154 | reverse complement strand
TTTTGATTTTAGGATAGTATCAGTTTGCATTTTTCTCTTGTGGGAATGCTACCATTGAAATCTTAGTAGCATTAAGTGGAGTAAATTTGCTGTCAAGATTTTTCAAAAAAAAGAGAAGTAAATAGATTTGTTAGTGGATTGTTAAGACGAAAGGTAAAATTGGGATATTTAAAATGAAACATTTTTTTGCTGGAATTGGTGAAATTCATTTTTTGTCATTTTTAGTATATCCAATCACTAGTCCAATAATTGGACTAGTGATTGGATATACTAAAATAAATCTAATAAATTCTATTATTATAGCTCTTGGTATGATATTGACATTAATTTTGGTATTATCAAGAGTGTATAGAAAATATTTTTATAGAGACGATGATGACTAAAGTTGTTATCAATAAAGCAGGTTTTGCAACTTCTGCTATTAACAGATTTGCAACTTGGATGTCAATTGGTGATGCAATCACAACAATTTGGGCAAATAATGATATTCATCGCAGAGATCTAAACTTAAACGACTTAAGGTGATTGTAAAATGGGTATGAAAATTGAAAAAATTTTTGTTATTGTATTTTTGGCATTTCTACTAATTTCCTCTGTAACTTTTTTAGCATATGATCATGTTGATGAGGAACTAAAGAAATTAATCATTATGATTAATTTAATATTTTTGATTTTAACCATAGCAATGATAGTTTATGCAAAATTAAAAAAAGATAAGGGTGCTGTAAAATTATGATGCGTAAACTAATTGTTTTCTTACTAATGCTTCCTTTTTTAGGCTTGTGGTTAGAGTTGCATGTCTTAGTGAATAACTTGCCATTGAATTTAGAAATTCCCCTTGATTTTGTTATCAGTATGGGTCTTACTTTCTGTAGCTTGATTTTCTCAAAAATAGTTTTAGACCTAGTATATGCATTGAAAGATGTATACAAGAAAGAAGGTCTTATTACAATTTTTCCTTTTATTTTTACAGGAAAGAAGAAAGTAAATGTGCGATTCTCACCCTATTTTTCATTCCACCGTAAAAGTTTGTCTGCTGATGATTTAAAATCGAGGATTATATGGAGTTTTATTCTTGAAATAGCTATTATTCTAGTATTTATTTTAAAAATTCCTTCTGCCCTCATCGTGCTTACTACAATATTTTTTTGGAATATAATGGATATCAACCATATCGTTTTTAATAAGACGGAATTTCTTTTCAATCAAAATAAATGGCAAAAAGAAGATTCGTTTGACAGGGATTTGAGCAATACTTTAAAGGATAAAATACAAAAATCAGAGCTAAATTATTCTGACTTAATGTGTATTCTGCTGTATGATGCGATTAACCAATCTACCTTTTTAACGGATAGCGAGATCTTTGAGGATATTTTGAAAAAAATCGAAGATTCTCAGAACACCCTTCTGTGTACAGGTCTTGCCGAGTTACTGCTGTATGAGATTTCTATTAGTAACAATAATAACTGGCAAGAAAAGATTGATAAAATTAGAATACGGCTCATCAGAATCAATCAACTAGATTTTTTCTATTATACAAGTTGGTTAAGAAATAATTTTAATTTCTGTATGAATAGAGAGTATGATAAGATAAAATCACGAAGGATATTGATTAGTAATAAGAAGATAATCTAGATTCATACTGTTCGTACAACAAATGAAATAATTTCAACTAATTAGGTTTGCAAATCTGTTCATCTATAGAATATGATTAGGCAAAAAAGTATCTTATCTAGGTAACTAAGTGCTATAAACAAAGTCGATGCTCACTTGTTAGGAAACTATCCTAACCATGCTTAATAAAAAAGGAGAAAACAAATGGAACTCGTATTGCCAAATAATTATGTTGATCTTGAACAAGAAGAGATGATGTATCTTGATGGCGGAGAACCAATGTCAATTTCGGCCATTGTTGCCTTGGCTATCACAATTGGTGGCGCATCGTATAGCACAGGATATGTGTTAGGAGAAAGAGTCTACTATTCAGGATATAAAAACTCTGATTATCAAAAAAATAAGTGGGGTATTAGGGGAGCAATGCTGGTTGCATTTGGAGCAATAGGTGCAATAGTTATGCTCGGTTTTGAAAATAGATACTATGCTTTGGTTACTGGTAGAGGATAAAATGTTAAGAGTAATAGTAGTTATTCAATCTTTAGTAATAATACTGCTTGCTGTTGCTTTATTATTATCTCGGAAAAACTTTGATTCGTTAAATGTTGTTCTTATAATGATGATCGTATCACAATTGTTGTTATTAGTATATTTGATAAAATTAGGGAATCAGTGATTAGCTGTTATTTGAATTAAGTAAACTGTTAAGCTTCAAGCAGTAACTGGTTTTAAATATTTAAAATAAGATAAAGGAAGGAAGTCTAATTTAGGTAACTAAACAAAGCCTGCGATCACTTGTTAGGAAACTATCCTAACCATGATTAATAAAAAAGAGAATTTTGATGGAACTCGTATTACCAAACAACTATGTTGCTATTGAGCAAGAAGAGATGATGTATCTTGATGGTGAAGGGTGGCTTGCCTTGCTTTGTGGAGGTGTAGGTGGTGTCGCAAGCGGAATAGCAGGAGCTATAACTGGAGCGGCAGCTGGTGCAGCACTAGGGACAATAACCTTACCAGTTATTGGTACAGTTAGCTATGCATTCATTTTAGCTACTTGTGGTGCAGCAACAGGTTATATGTCAGGCTATATTACCGGCTATAATTTCGGTAGGATATTGGAAAGTAATTTAGGCTGGGACTAGTTATGAAAGATAAAAAAGTACAACTATTTGCGACTATAGTATTTATTATGAATCTATTATTAGCTATCGTGAGTTTATTTGATACTAGTATTTTTAAGCATGTTTTCCTTATAGTGAGCTATCTGGTAATCATGTTTGCCTTTCTTATCTATATTGTTGCTAATACTCAATGAAAATCAAAAAGCAAACTAGGAAGCTAGCCGCAGGTTGCTCAAAGCACTGCTTTGAGGTTGTAGATAAAACTGACGAAGTCAGCTCAAAACACTGTTTTGAGGTTGCAGATAGAACTGACGAAGTCAGCTCAAAACACAGTTTTGAGGTTGTAGATGAAACTGACGAAGTCAGCTCAAAACACCGTTTTGAGGTTGTAGATAAAACTGACGAAGTCAGCTCAAAACACAGTTTTGAGGTTGCAGATAGAACTGACGAAGTCAGCTCAAAACACAGTTTTGAGGTTGCAGATAGAACTGACGAAGTCAGTAACAA
>NZ_VMMK01000100.1:0-1086 GCF_013277255.1 Streptococcus sp. 2154 | reverse complement strand
CTCTTATTATGGGAATATACCTATGAATTGGGTTGTTATAAAAATAAAAGATATTTTTTCAATAAATACAGGTCTTTCTTACAAGAAGGGCGATTTAAGCATTAATAATAAAGGTGTTAGAATTATACGTGGTGGTAATATTAAGCCTTTAGAATTTTCTCTTTTGGATAATGATTACTACATTGATACACAATTCATCTCCTCTGAGCAAGTTTATTTAAAACATAATCAGCTAATAACACCTGTATCAACCTCTTTAGAACATATTGGAAAGTTTGCAAGAATCGATAAAGACTATGATGGTGTTGTGGCTGGTGGATTTATTTTCCAATTAACACCATTCGAAAGTTCAGAGATTATTTCAAAATTTCTATTATTTAACTTGTCCTCTCCGTTATTTTATAAACAATTGAAAGCAATAACTAAACTATCAGGTCAAGCTTTATATAATATTCCTAAAACTACACTGAGCGAGCTATTAATTCCGTTAGCCCCTTTTGAGGAACAGGAACTTATTACTCAAAAAGTTGAGAAACTTTTTGAAAAAGTAAATCAACTTTGGAAATGATTCTTTTCATCTCTTCATAGTTAGAAATAGGGATTAATAATTCGGAGATACTGGTACTATTTAATGTTTTCCCTTTGATAGCATCTTTTGAATCACCTAAAGTAGAGATAAGTGGCAAAAATATCATTAAGTAATCTCTGATAATATTTTCTTTATTAGCGTAGGGGAATATCGATATAATGGCTTCATTATGAGTGGCAGGAATATCCAATATGGCAACTTTTCCAATAGATAATTTAAAACTCATTAATAAAGTTCCTTTAGGTGAAATGTCTATTTTCTTTGATTTTAATGCTAATTTAGAAATAGATTCTCTCGTATTAGTTACACAACCAGATATAGGCATATCTGATATAGATACCCAAGGTATTTCAGTTCCCCAAAAAGTAGCTTCACTGCGTGGAGGAGTTTTTCCTATTCTGAAGTTAACTAGGCTAGCAAATTTAATATATCTCCATGCTTCTGGGATTTCATATATAGGATAAGAGGTTGTTTCGTCTTTGTTCCCATAATAAGAG
>NZ_VMMK01000010.1:0-682 GCF_013277255.1 Streptococcus sp. 2154 | reverse complement strand
TTATAAAGGGACTCTAAATAATATTGACTCGCCTTGATATGCCAATTAGAGATTTCCTTACGTGTGATTGGTAAACCCATCTTAGCCCAATCTTCTTCTTGGCGATAATTGGGTACCTTCAGATTAAACTTCTGATGGATGGTGTGAGCGATAATAGAAGCTGAGCCAAGGCTATGCGCCAAAGGGGCTTTAGGGATAGGAGCTTTCACAATTTTATCACTCGGATTTTTCTCACTGCATGCTTGGCATTTGTAAGAGTGTTGGATATGATCTATGCGTTTTAATTGCGCAGGAATAAAGACTAATTCTTGGCCTTGAAGACTCGCTCCAATCTCTTTTAGATCTCCCTGACAGTCAGGGCAAATGCAGTCCTCTAAGCGATGATGGAGTTCTTCTGAATCGAATTGGGCAAGAAGAGCTTGACGTTTCCCTTTAGCTTTCTTACGTTTATAGGTGATTTCTTCTCTTTCAACTGGGAACCTCTCCATCTTCATCAGATGAAACTTCCTCCTCAAAAAGGCTGACTTGTCCAGATGGACAAACACTTTTCTCAGAGGATTTTCCATAGAGCTTTTGCGTTAGATAAGCCACTTGTTCACGCAGAAGGGTAAGTTCATTGGTGAGACTATCAATTGTAGCACTCTGTTGTTGAATGATTTTTAATAAGTCTTTCATCATCTTC
>NZ_VMMK01000001.1:0-18514 GCF_013277255.1 Streptococcus sp. 2154 | reverse complement strand
GTCAGTTCTATCTACAACCTTAAAACAGTGTTTTGAGCATCCCACAGCTAGTTTCCTAGTTTGCTCTTTGATTTTCATTGAGTATTACTTCATTTTCTTCTGAAATGGAGTTGTTACCCAGTCTATGCTATTGAAAATACGCCAAAACTTCTAAGGGTTTGTGGGCGATATAATCAGGCTGATAGTTGAGCAAATCTGCTTGCTCTCCAAATCCCCAAGTGACGGCCAATTTCTGAATGCCTGTTTCTTGAGCTCCAAGCATATCAAACTTGGTATCTCCGATGATGATGGCTTGTTGAGGGACTAGTTGATGTGTCTGCAAGGCCTGGCGAATGACATCTGCCTTATGAGGTGCTTCAGAGCTGGAACCATAGATGCCATCAAAGAAATGATGGATTCCCAAGTTGTTAGTCATGTCTTGAGCGATTGGAGTATTTTTTGTCGTGGTGATGTAGAGTGGATAACTGCTTGATAACTCCTCAAGCAAGTCTACAATCTGAGGAAATAGTTGAGCTTCATAGATGCCTTTTGCCTTGTAGTAAGAACGATATATCTGCACAGCCTCAGCGATTTGTTCTTTGGGCAGGCAGGTCGCAAAACTACTTTCGAGGGGCGGTCCCATAAAACCACGAATCGTTTTGGCATCAGGGCTAGGCACCCCCAGCTCCTTAAAGGTATGGGTAAAGGCATTGTGAATTCCGATAGAACTGTCGACGAGGGTTCCATCCAGATCGAAAAAAATCGCTGTGATAGAGGTCATGGTTTCTCCTATTTGATAAACTTATTCTCCGAAAATTTCTTTTTGGAGGCGACGACCAGTAGGGGTGGTAGCGAGTCCACCTTCAGCTGTTTCACGAAAGGCAGTTGGCATGCTTGCTCCTACTTGGTACATGGCATCGATCACTTCATCCACAGGTATTTTAGATTCGATACCTGCCAAGGCCATGTCTGCTGCGATGAAAGCAAAGCTAGCTCCCATGGCATTACGTTTGACACAGGGAACTTCGACCAAACCTGCAACAGGGTCACAGATGAGGCCTAGCATATTTTTAATGACAAAGGCAATAGCTTGACTGGCCTGATAAGGTGTTCCACCTGCAGCCAGAGTCAAGGCGGCAGCACTCATAGCAGAGGCTGAACCAACTTCAGCTTGACACCCACCCTCAGCACCTGAGATGGAGGCATTGTTTGCGATGACTAGTCCAAAGGCACCAGCAGCAAAGAGGAAATCCAATTGTTGCTCGTGGCTGAGGTCTAATTTTTCAATAGCAGCAGTGAGAACGGAAGGGAGACAACCGGCACTTCCTGCGGTAGGAGTAGCGCAGACCAAGCCCATTTTAGCATTGTGTTCATTGACTGCGATGGCATTTCGGGCAGCCGAGAGAATCGTATAATCTGACAGAGTTTTTCCGTTTTCGATGTAGTGATCCAATTTGGCAGCATCTCCACCTGTCAGGCCACTACGAGATTTATTTTCATTGAGGCCAAGTTGGACAGAGGCTTTCATAACTTCCAGATTGCGTTCCATGAGAAGGAAGACTTCTTCACGTTCGCGACCGGTCAATTCAAACTCTGTTGTAATCATGAGTTCTGCGACATTTCCTTGAAAGTCCAGATCTGCTTGCTCGACCAATTCTTTGATAGAATAAAACATGCTTCCTCCTATTTAAAGAAATTGACATTGTGGAGATGAGGGATTTTTCGAATTTCTTCGATAGCCTCATCACAGTTGCGACTGTCAACTTCGATAATCATAATGGCTTTTTCACCAGCTTTTTCACGAGTGACATTCATCTGGGCGATATTGATACCATAGCGGGAAAGCGCCTCTGTTACAAGAGCAATCATGCCTGGAATATCTTGATGAACGATGATGATAGTCGGTGTATTCATATTGAGAGAGACGGCAAAACCATTGAGTTCGGTTACCTGAATATTTCCTCCACCGATAGAAATACCAGTCACGCTGATGGTCTTGTGGACATTTTTGACGGTAATTTTAGTGGTGTTGGGGTGAGGGGCATTGCTGTCTTTCTGAATGGTCCAGACAATCTTGATACCACGCTTGTGGGCAATCTCCAGACTGTTTGGAATTTCAGGATCATCTGTATCCATGCCTAAAATACCTGCAACAAGGGCTAGGTCTGTTCCGTGACCACGATAGGTCTTGGCAAATGAGTTAAAAAGTTGGAATTCAACTTCTGTCGGAGTATCATCAAAAATGGAAGAGACAATCTTCCCAATACGAACAGCACCAGCGGTATGGCTACTAGATGGGCCAATCATAACTGGTCCGATGATATCAAAGACAGATTGAAAACGAAGTGATTTCATCAGTTTCCCCTTATAAAAATTCTTATCTCTATTATATCAAAGAATGAGGGTCTTGACTTTAATTGTGGATGAAAACCTTTCTAATACCTCAAATAGCATAAAAATAGTATCTTTTATGACAAAAAACACCTTATCTAGGGAAATAAAAAATAATTTTGTAATATTTCTACATAAAAGTGTCAAGAAACGGTAATATTTAAAGGGTATGATAGAACTATAGAAAGAAGGAGAATTTTCGAATATGAAATCAATAACTAAAAAGATTAAAGCAACTCTTGCAGGAGTAGCTGCCTTGTTTGCAGTATTTGCTCCATCATTTGTATCTGCTCAAGAATCATCAACTTACACTGTTAAAGAAGGTGATACACTTTCAGAAATCGCTGAAACTCACAACACAACAGTTGAAAAATTGGCAGAAAACAACCACATTGATAACATTCATTTGATTTATGTTGGTCAAGAGTTGGTTATCGATGGTCCTGTAGCGCCAGCAGTACCAGCTTCAACGACCTATGAAGCTCCAGCAGCCCAAGATGAGGCTGTTTCAGCTCCAGTGGCAGAAACTACAGAGGTAGAGGAAGAAACTCCAGTAGTAAGTGAAACAGTAGCAGAAGAAACAGTTGCTTCAACTGTAAGCGGATCTGAAGCAGAAGCCAAAGAATGGATTGCTCAAAAAGAATCAGGTGGTAGCTACACAGCTACAAACGGACGTTATATCGGACGTTACCAATTGACCGATTCATACTTGAACGGTGACTACTCAGCTGAAAACCAAGAACGTGTAGCAGATGCCTATGTAGCAGGACGTTACGGTTCATGGACTGCTGCTAAAAACTTCTGGCTTAACAACGGCTGGTATTAAGAAATAACGAACAGAATAATATGAAAAGGTCGAGGAAATCCCTCGACTTTTTATATTTCCTTCGGTTGAGAATAGATCTCTACTTCTTTTTTGAGATGAGACAGCATAGAAGTTTCCTCGGTCAGCTCTAGAAGTGAGAAACCTTTTTGGATAAGTCTAGCGTCATCCCTACAAATCCCGATACGGACATAGCAGATAGCAAGTCTATCGTAGTGCTTCTTTTTCTTGGCATCCTCTAGTAAAGTATAGCAGATTTGTTGACACATGTTTTTGTCTTGATGGTATAAGTAAATGGTGGACAGATTGAGTAGGATTGCCATTCGTAAGTCATATAAATGTTGGTAGTTTTTATAGACTTCCAAGCGTTGCAAGATTTTTCCAGTGATGAGATGGAGGTGTTCAATGGGAAAGCTGAAAAGAATGGTATTGAGGATTTTTAGGTCATTTTCATACCATGTATCTTGTTTTTCAATTTTTTCCCAAAGCTTTTTGATAGTCTGTTTTACTTGGTCTGACAGTTGCTCTGTACCATGTTGACGGATATGAATGACAACTTCCAGCATATCCCTGATCTCTTCTATAGAGAGGTCATGATGGGTCTTGAGATAGTTTTGGCATTTTTGAAATAGTTTTTCGAGTTCACTAGTCCCTAGGATTGAGCTCATATTGAGATAGGTTTGCATGATTTCTGTTCGTTGGCTTGGTTGATAGAGATGGCAGATATAGTCAAACTCTTCAAAACTCATATTGATTTGCTGGAGAAGAAACTCCATATTTTCATATTTGGGAGTTGCTTTACCGCCTTCAATCTTTGATAGGCTGGTTCTTGAGAGGACATTTCCACAGACCTCTTCTTGGGTCAAGCCTTTTGACTCGCGTATTTCTTTATAGACCTTTCCGAAATCATAACGCATAATTTTCTCCTTTTCGTGAAAAAAGTTAACAAATAATAAAATCTAGTTAAAAATATTGTATCATAGTAACAGGAATAGTAAAAAAGAAAACTAAAATAATGTGTGAAAAAAGTTAACTAATTTTAAAATAGAATAAAGAAGAGGTATACTATAGATACAAAATATGGATAGGAGGGAAAAAGTATGAATAAAAAAGTTTTTCGCTTTTTAGTTGTTCTTGCTTTCTTATTTAGCATTGCTACGGTTTTCCCATGGAAATGGCCGATATAATGCGCTAGTTGCAAAAATGAAAGGAAGATGAGTCCAATGGATTATTTAGTAATTACATAAGATTTTCTGTGAATGTTAATTTCGTTTTAAGGTAGTTATTCTATAAATTTGAATTCATTATAATTTTGATTTTTAGTTTATCATATTTGGTTTCACAGGAAGTATATCATATCCCAAATTAAAGAAAACAACACAATACAACATGTTTTTCATTTTGTATTGTGTCGTAAGTGGAGCGAAAGGATTGGATTGTAATAATGAAAAAACTAGATACTAAAACAAAGTTATTTGCAAGTATATGTGCTACGTTAATGATTGGTGCAATGGCTGTCTCTGCTAGAGAAATTTCGGACTACGATATGATTATGCCGAGATTCGGAGGTCGTACAGTGACTGACTCATTATATAAAACAAATCAATCAAGAGGAGTAAATAATAATACATCAATCGGTGGTGGTTATACAATGCACTGTGCTATTTTTAGAGGTGACGCTCAAATGACACGTACATATTCTTCAGGCAGTGGAGATAGGATTTATTTGAATTATAATAGTCCATCAGATGCAGAAGGATCTAATCTTAGATTGGGTGGATGGACAGGGTTCGCAACATATGTTAAAGTTCAAACCAGCGGTTCGTGGAGTCCTGATGAGTATTAAGAGCTAGAATATAGGTTTGTATATTTGGGGGTGAGCATGTTCGCTCATCCCATTTGTTTTATAGGAGAGAAGTATGGATTACAAGGTCAGTATATTTTTAAAAGGGATGAAAAATAAGCAATTCTTTTTAGCAATATTAATTATTTTAACTTCTATGATATTTTCTGTAAGTGCATTTATTGAAGAGGGGATGGAGTATTTTTTTAATCATGATTATATTGTGGTATTTTTACAAGGTTATAATGGTGATAGGTCGTTGTTAATAGTTTTGGCACCTCTTATTGCAACAATTCCTTTTGCGTCACAGCATATCGAAAATAGAAAAAGTGGAATAATGAAATATATTATATCAAGGATGGGATATAAACAGTATTTTAATTCTATTTTTATAATCAATGGATTCATATCATTTACAACATTTATTTTTGGAATGTTATTATTTTTGATAATGTCAATTTTATTTTTTAATAGAAGTATAAATATGGATGCTTATTATGCAATAACAAAAGTTTCTATTTATGAATCAGCAGTGAGGACATCCCCGTTATTTTATGTAGTAATAATCATTTTACATTGTTCCTTTGTTGGCGTTGCATATAGTAGTGTTGGATTGGCGATGTCATATTTTATTAAGAGCAAATTTGTTGCATGGTTATCCCCATTTATTTTAACGACAATAGGATCATTGTTTGCTATGTTTTTAGGTCTTACTAAAATTGAACCAATGGCAATTTTTGATGTTTCAAGAGTAAAAGGAATAAGCATAATATTTGTTTTTGTATATTTGATACTTGTAGTAGTAATATCATATTGGATGTCGTATAAAAAGTTTAAAAGGGATATAGAAACTGATGAAGAAATTTAAAGAATTAAAAAATAAAGAAGATTTTTATATAGGTTTTATATATTTATTAGTGGCTTTTGCTATATTAGCAAATTTTAGTCAGCTGATAGTATTGAAATATAAATTTGGGAATTTTCATTTTGGTGAGCTGATTCTTATCATGTTTAATGATTCCTATACTGGATATTTCACATTTCCGTTTTTATTAGCTTTCATAATGATGCTACAAAGCCCAGTTGAACAAAATATATTTTTTGTACTAAGTAGGTATTCAAGTAGAAATGATTTTTATAGAAATAAGCATTTCAAAATTTTGAAAAGTGTGATTTATTATGTGGTTAGTATTTGTATATTTTCCACTATAGTAGGAATAGGAGATTCTAACTTTGGCATCGGCATTTCAACAGCCACAAAAAAATTTTCAGAAACGTATTTATTTGGAAATTTTGAAACGAATATCGTAATTTATGAGATAGGGAAGATAATAATTTTACAAGGATTGTTGCTATATTTCTTTTCCCTGCTCCATGCACTTTTAACACAGTTTAGAATATCACAATCGTTAGTATTTGTTATCTATACGGGCACTTTGATTGTAATGGCGGGTTCAACATTGGGCTTGTTAGGAGAACATCTGAGACCATTTTCATTGTTTTCTATTTCCGGTTCAGTATATGGTTACGGTATAAATTTCATTGGTAGATGTGGGATATTGGTATTTGTTGATGCAATGTTAGTTCTATTAAATTTTAAAATATTTGAAAATAAAGATATTACATTACCTAAAGGAAGTAAGCAGTATCAAGATGAGTAAGGAGTTGAAACGTATGGATTGTATAAAAGTAGATCATCTTTCAAAAACATTTGGGAAAAAGTGTGTTATAGATGATGTTAGTTATGTTTTTGAATCAGGTAAAATATATGGAATTATAGGAACCAATGGATGCGGGAAAAGTGTATTATTTAAAATGATTTCAGGACTAATGAAACCTACTACGGGTAAGATTACAGTTGGAAGTGTAATTGTTGGTGAAAATGGCTCTATGCCACTTGATGTAGGCTTACTTATTGAACATCCAGGATTTTTGTCTAGTCTAACTGCATTAGAGAATTTAGAGCAATTAGCTACAATCAAAAATAAAATTACTAAGAAAGAGATTGAGGAAGTATTGAATAAGGTAGATTTATATCAGGATAAAGATGTAAGAGTAAAAAATTATTCATTAGGTATGTTACAAAGGTTAGGGATTGCCCAAGCATTGATGGAAAATCCTAAGATTTTACTCCTAGATGAACCATTTAATAGTATGGACTATGAAGGTGTAGAAGAACTTAGAAAAATAATTAAGAGTTATGCTCGAAAGAATCATATTACTATGTTGGTCACATCTCACAATAAAGAGGATATTGAAGTATTATCTGATATTGTTCTTGAATTGAAAAATGGTAAATTAGTTGAGATATCTAACTTTTAGTAATGGTAGGTGGCTAACTTTATTATAGACCTTCCCGAAATCATAACGCATGATGTACTCCTTTTTGTGAAAAAAGTTAACAAATAATAAAATCTTAGCAAAAATATTGTATAATAGTAATATAGAAAGTAAGGGAGAAAACTAAAATAAGTTTAAGTAGTACTATGATGTAGCTAGAAAAGAAAGAATTCTAGCTTGATACAATATTACCAGTCTTATTTAAAGTTGTTATGGAACTATTTTCAAAATAGATAGGCCTCTGCTTTAAGTGGAGTAGTGAATCAGGAGGTTAAGTGATGAACTACAATTTAAAATATCTTTTATCAGGAATATTTGTCCTAGTCTTTATAAGTTTCCTAGTCTGGATGCGTTATTTTAATCAGAGGAAGGAAGAAGAGCATTCGGATGTGTCTTTTGAAGCGAGGTTAGATAGTGAGGTCAAGGACTTATATAAACAACTAGGATTGGGTGAGGAGCCTCATTATTTCTTAGCGTATCGCTACCTACATCCTTGGTTTGATTTGGCGATTTTACCACCAACAGTTGAAATTTTCTTAACTAAAATAGCGCTGGTGATGGTAACTCCAGATGAACTACTGATAAGAAATCTTGGGAATGGGATGACTTTCACAAGTGAGCATCATCGTGATTTGCGGCAAGGACTTATCCGCATTCCAAAATCAGAGATGAAAGAATTTGAGATTCGTAACTGGAAAAAATTTTTTGTATTTGGCGATTTTTTGACAATTAAAACAAGCCAACATAGCTATTATTTACAGGTTAGAGATGATGGACTTCAAAAAGGAAGTCTTTCTACCAAACATTTCTCCGACTTGAAACGACAAGATTTTCTCGGATTATTAACAGATAAACGGACATTCTGATAGATAATTGCCCTAGTTGTTTATTGTAAACTTTACAAATTTGGCTTGTAATTTTTTTATAAAATTCACTTCAATTACTTGACAGTTATTATATTTTCGCTTACAATATAGATAAAAGGATGGGATAGGAGTTTAAAAATTTGAAAACGCTATCCATGTTGTTTATTGGGCTGATTCTTGAGTAATAGTTAGAGTGTGCTTAATACTACTCTGGTTGTTCAAAGACCTGATACAGAAGAGAACTATTCTCCTAGTTAAGAGTAAGTTCGTTGTTTAAAAATGAAATGAGATAGAAGGAAGGTGAGTCCAATGGACTACGATACTTGTTGATAAATTACTATAGCTGTTTCTACGGAATAGCTCTCGATAATAGGAGAAATAAATCATGAGAAAATTAGTTAAAATTGGTGTTGCATCTTTAATGGTATGTAGTATACTTGCTTCTACAAGTGTTTTGGCAGTATGGGTTGATGGTGGTCAATGGAACTATGGAGTAGGATGGTCAGGAAATTTTGGTTATTCTGATTATTTACATTCTACTCGCTCTCATACAGCAACTGTTAAAGATGGAAATAAATTCTCTAAGGATCGTGCAGAAGCTGAGGCATGGGCTCGGGCTTCAATCTTCAAATTCCCACCAACGGGAATGGAATATTTCTATGGATTTTAATTAAAATTCTCCCTCCCCTTTTGGAGAGGGAGTTTCTTTACGGGAGGTATCTCTATGAAAAAAATCAGTCATCTTTGTATGCTCCTGCTCTTGCTGTGTACTACGTTTTTTGTCCTGAATGTAAATGTTACACGAGAAATAGTGCGGATTCAGGAGATGGGCAAGACAATTTATTCATTTGACTTGTACTTGAAAGATGTCACTAAACCGACAGAAACGATTCTCCAGTTTTTTGAAGAGGTTGCAAGCCAAGACAAGGTCTCTATTATCAAAGTAGATAATGGCGATGAGGTCGTCAAGGCTGGTGTTTTTGATAAGGAAACCTTCCCCTATCAGGAGTTCGGTCTGACTTCTCTTGATTTTTCAAAGAATGAGAAGGGAGTCTACAGTAACCAGAACCTTCCCAATAATCTAGGAACCATTCCCACCTTTTTAAAGGTGAAACTCATTCGACTCCAGACCTTCCAATCTTATATTGAGGATAAATCCCATACTGTAAATGGACGCTACATGATTACCTCCAGCAAAGAGATAGATCGTGATACCATTCTACAAAAGTGGAGTGATTTTTTCCAGATAGATAAGACGATTTTATTAGAACCCACTTACCGAAGTCAGGTTGGAGTGCTAAATCAAGATTTGTTACTATCTATCATTATCTTTATCTTGGCAATCTTGCTTGTGATTTTAATGACAGTTTATCAGCCGATGATGGAGATGAAACGAGTGGGGGTTCAAAAGTTACTTGGTTTTCAAAGCAGGGCGATTTTAGCTGGTTTTGTAAAGACTAATTTTTATCTTCTCTTGGGTGGAAGTCTTGTCATTGACTTGGGACTATTTTTAGTGCTGGACTACAGGCCAAAACTTTTGTTTCCAAGTTTACTCTTATCCCAATTTCTGCTTTTACAGTTGTATTTGTTCATCAGTTGGCTGACCTACCTGATGATTCAGAAAATGACAGTCAGTTCCATGTTGAAAGGTTTTTCATCTGTCAAACTTGGTCTCATCTTTAATTATGTGATGAAAATAGGGACAACTATTTTACTGACGGCCTTACTGATTGGGGTAGGCAAAAGTCTAGAACAAGAAAATAAAGAACTTGCTTATCAGCAACAGTGGGTAAGCCAAGGCAATTACCTGACCTTAGAAACCTTCAAACTCAATGATAACCTGTGGCAAGAAGAGCTAGCAGGTTCAGGGAAATCTACAGATTATTTCTACCAATTTTATCAAGATTTGCTAGCAAAAATACAAGTAAACTATGTGCGAAGTGCGAGTCTTTCTATCAAACCAGTCATCAAAGCAGAACAAGTGCAGCAGTACCAACTGCCTGATAAGGTAGATGTTTACTATGCAAATAGCAATTTTCTAAAGAGCAAGGGATTCAAGTTACCAGATACCAGCACTAAAAAAGTTATTTTGATGCCAGCCAGTGCCAAAGGACAAGAAGGCAAGAATCAGTTCTTGGGAAAATCCATCGCCTATCTTTCTATGAGGTATGAAGAACAGCAAAAGCAAAGGGTAGAAGATATGGATGTAGAAATTGCCTACTATGAAGGAGATTGGTCTTTCTTCCCTTATAATAATGAGCGAAAGGAAAATCTCCACAATCCAATCATTAGTCTGGTAAATGATCAAGACATGATGTGGGAAGAAAAGACTCACTTGTCAACGACAGGTTTAAACAACCCTATGAAAGTTGAAAATACGGAACAAAATCAAAAAGTGATCACAGAGTTAGTCGATAACTTATCTGATGGTAGCTATTTAAAATTTTCATCGATTCAAGCAATTCAAGAGGAGATAGTTGATACTTATCGGGATTCTGTTCGTAATTTTAACGTTCTTTTTGCCTTATTTGCTCTTCTCAGTATGATTGTCTCCTACTTTTTACTCGTTACTACTTTCTTGTTGAAGCGCAGGGATATCATTACCAAGAAGTTTATGGGGTGGAAACTGGTCGATCGCTACCGTCCTCTCCTCGTTCTGCTTTTGCTGGGCTATAGTCTCCCTCTTCTAGTCTTGATTTTCTTTGCCCATGCGCTCTTGCCACTCCTACTTTTTGCAGGTTTTACATGTTTGGATATACTATTTGTGCTAGGCTTGGCTTCTAGGATTGAGAAAAGAAGTCTAGTAGAGTTATTGAAAGGGGGCATCTTATGATTGAGTTGGAAAATATTACCAAAACCATTGGGGGAAAAGTGATTTTGGATAACTTGTCTCTTAGGATTGATCAGGGTGATTTGGTAGCTATTGTTGGCAAGAGTGGTAGTGGTAAGTCGACCTTGTTAAATTTATTGGGTTTGATAGATGGTGATTATAGCGGACGGTATGAGATTTTTGGTCAGACAAATCTAGCGGTCAATTCTGCTAAGTCGCAAACAATAATCCGTGAACATATCTCTTATCTGTTTCAAAATTTTGCCTTGATTGATGATGAAACGGTCGAGTACAATCTTATGCTGGCGCTGAAATATGTAAAATTGTCTAAGAAAGACAAGCTCAAAAAGGTGGAAGAGATTTTAGAGAGGGTAGGTTTGTCAGCTACGTTGCATCAAAAGGTCTCCGAGTTGTCTGGTGGCGAACAACAACGAATTGCAGTTGCTAGAGCCATCTTAAAACCCAGCCAGCTGATTTTAGCCGATGAACCAACAGGTTCGCTGGACCCTGAAAATAGAGATTTGGTCTTGAAGTTTCTCTTAGAGATGAATCGCGAGGGGAAAACAGTTATTATTGTGACCCACGATGCTTATGTAGCCCAACAATGTCATCGCGTCATTGAATTGGGCAAGGGGGAATGAGTTAGTTCTGCTTATTTTGACTGAGTGAATACTCATGTTTTCCAGAGAGAAATAGTATAAATACGCCTAGGAATGACATTTTTATGTAATTTTCCTAGGTTTTTCTGTTTTAAATTGAAAAAAAATACAATTTAGGCTTGACAAAGGATGAAGATAGGTGTATTATTTATACAAATAAAAGGAATAAACATAAATGAGGCTTTGTTATGAATAAGATGAAGAAGGTGTTGATGACGATGTTTGGTTTAGTGATGCTCCCCCTACTATTTGCTTGTAGTAACAATCAATCGGCTGGAATTGAAGCTATCAAGTCCAAAGGAAAATTGGTTGTAGCCCTCAATCCAGATTTTGCTCCATTTGAATATCAAAAAGTGGTTGATGGGAAAAATCAGATTGTGGGTTCAGATATCGAATTAGCCAAGGCTATCGCAACAGAACTAGGTGTCGAATTGGAACTATCTCCCATGAGTTTTGACAATGTACTGGCTAGTGTTCAATCAGGAAAAGCTGATCTTGCCATATCTGGTGTTTCTAAGACAGATGAACGGAGCAAGGTGTTCGATTTTTCAACTCCCTACTATACTTCAAAAAATAAGCTCATTGTCAAAAAAGCTGATTTAGCCACTTATCAGTCTGTCAACGACTTGGCTCAGAAAAAGGTCGGAGCGCAGAAAGGTTCGATTCAAGAGACTATGGCGAAAGATTTGCTACAAAATTCTTCCCTCGTATCTCTGCCTAAAAATGGGAATTTAATCACAGATTTAAAATCAGGACAAGTGGATGCCGTTATCTTTGAAGAACCAGTTGCCAAGGGATTTGTGGGAAATAATCCTGATTTAGCAATCGCAGACCTCGATTTTGAAAAAGAACAAGATGATTCCTACGCGGTCGCCATGAAAAAAGATAGCAAGGAATTGAAAGAGGCAGTCGATAAGACCATTCAAAAGTTGAAGGATTCTGGGGAATTAGACAAACTCATTGAGGATGCCTTTAAAGCATCCATTGAAAAATAGAAAGAAGGAAAAGAACATGAGTAAAGAAAAAGTAATTTTGGCCTATTCTGGCGGTTTAGACACATCAGTTGCTATTACCTGGTTAAAGAAAGACTATGATGTTGTTGCAGTTTGTATGGATGTGGGTGAAGGGAAAGACTTGGATTTCATCCATGATAAGGCTCTCAAGGTTGGAGCAGTCGAATCTTATGTCATTGATGTTAAGGACGAATTTGCTACAGATTATGTGCTAGTAGCTCTCCAGTCACATGCCTATTATGAACAAAAGTACCCCTTGGTATCTGCCTTGAGCCGCCCTCTGATTTCTAAAAAATTGGTTGAAATAGCGCATCAGACAGGAGCGACTACAATTGTTCATGGTTGTACAGGTAAGGGGAATGACCAAGTACGTTTTGAAGTATCGATTGCAGCCTTGGATCCCAATTTAAAAGTGATTGCGCCAGTTCGTGAATGGAAATGGTCTCGGGAGGAAGAAATTCATTATGCCAAGGAAAATGGGGTGCCTGTTCCTGCTGACCTTGACAATCCCTACTCTGTCGACCAAAATCTTTGGGGACGTGCCAATGAGTGTGGTATTTTGGAAAATCCATGGAATCAGGCTCCAGAAGAAGCCTTTGGTATCACAACTTCTCCAGAGCAAGCTCCAGATACGCCAGAGTACATTGATATTGAGTTTAGTGAAGGCGTTCCAGTTTCCCTTAATGGAGAAGGGTTAAAATTGGCAGATTTGATTCAAAAACTCAATGAAATAGCTGGGAAACATGGGGTCGGACGGATTGATCACGTGGAAAATCGTTTGGTTGGGATTAAATCAAGAGAAATCTATGAGTGCCCAGGGGCAGTGACCCTGCTGACAGCTCATAAGGAAATTGAGGACTTGACGCTTGTGAGAGAAGTAGCTCATTTTAAACCAATTATAGAAAATGAATTATCAAATCTCATTTATAATGCTTTGTGGTTTAGTCCGGCTACGCAAGCCTTGATTGCTTATATTAAAGAAACTCAAAAAGTTGTCAATGGGACTGCAAAAGTTAAACTCTATAAGGGGAGCGCTCAGGTCGTGGCTCGGAAATCACCAAATTCTCTTTACGATGAAAATTTGGCGACGTATACCAGTGCAGATACCTTTGACCAAGATGCGGCTGTTGGCTTTATTAAGTTGTGGGGACTTCCAACCAAGGTTTATTCTGAGGTTCAAAAAAGCGCCAAATAGGGCGATTGGATAGAGAGGTGGATGTGATATGACTAAGAATACAAAATTATGGGGTGGTCGCTTTGAAGGTACTGTCGAAGACTGGGTAGAGCGCTTTGGTGCGAGTATATCTTTTGACCAGAAATTAGCAAAATTTGATGTGATTGGTTCCTTAGCCCACGTTCAGATGTTGGGTCAGACGGGCATTTTGAGTTTGAATGAGTCAGAAAAGATTCAAGAAGGCTTGAAAGAGCTTTTAGAAGAGCTAGAGGCAGGCCAACTTGACTTTGATATCGGAAACGAAGATATTCATATGAATATGGAAGTGTTACTGACAGAAAAAATTGGTCCCCTTGCAGGGAAGCTACATACAGCTCGTTCTCGAAATGACCAAGTTGCGACAGATATGCACTTGTATCTCAAGGAGCAACTAGGTCATGTCCTAGATAAACTGGCTCATCTCAAGGGTGTTTTATTAGACTTGGCGGAAAATCATGTGGAGACGATTATGCCGGGCTATACCCATCTGCAACATGCCCAGCCTATTAGTTTTGCCCATCATCTGATGGCTTACTACAATATGTTTCAAAGAGACAGTGAACGTTTTGGATTTAACCAGAAGCATACAGATCTATGCCCTCTAGGTGCGGCAGCTTTGGCAGGGACGACTTTCCCCATTGATCGCCAATTGTCTAGCGATTTGCTGGAGTTTAAGCAACCTTATACAAATTCTTTGGATGCTGTTAGTGACCGCGATTTTATCTTAGAATTTCTATCAAATGCCAGCATACTCATGATGCATATGAGCCGTTTTTGCGAAGAAATGATCAATTGGTGTAGCTTTGAGTACCAATTCATTACCTTGTCAGATACGTTTACAACAGGTTCCTCTATTATGCCCCAAAAGAAAAATCCAGATATGGCTGAGTTGATTCGAGGAAAGACTGGTAGAGTTTATGGGAATCTGTTTGGACTATTGACAGTCATGAAGTCCTTGCCCTTAGCTTATAATAAGGATTTGCAAGAGGATAAGGAAGGAATGTTTGATACGGTCGAAACGATTTTAAATTCCCTCGATGTGTTGGCAGGTATGTTATCCAGCTTGCAGGTAAACAAGGAAAAAATGCAAGAGTCTACAGAGAAGGACTTTTCAAATGCGACTGAGTTGGCAGATTATTTGGCAGGGAAAGGTTTGCCATTTAGAGAAGCTCATGAGGTTGTGGGAAGATTAGCGTTAGACTCTATCAAGTCTGCTAAAAATATTCAAGATTGGACTTTGGAGGAATTGCAAACCTATCATTCCCTCATTGTCGAGGATATTTATGTCTACTTGCAACCTAAAACTGCTGTTCAAAGACGAAATTCCTTGGGAGGTACAGGATTTGACCAAGTGAAATACCAGATTGCAGTTGCTAAGAAAGCGAATGAAGCTAGAAAGTGATAGATTGATAGGTTCAGAATAAGAGGTTGGTCTATTGACAGCCTCTTTCTTGTCGTTAAAAAAGTGAGATATATTGACTTTTGAAAAAATGTCATAATTGAGTTGGGATAAACGTAAAAGTAATATAGTAGATTGAATCTGGAATAGTCCGTTATGACTGTTAAAATATTTCTAGAAATTAATTTGACTTTCCTAATCGATTTGTTCACATCTTGTTTCAATCTACTATACTTTCTCGTTAAACCGTTCGGCGATTCATGGTGACATGGACACGTAGTAGTAAGCAAACTATGTGGCTTGGCAGAGCTAAAAACTTCGGGATTAACAATGGCTGGTATTAAGAACTAACGAACAAATAATATGTAAAGAGTCGAGGAAATCCCTCGGCTTTTTTATCTTTCCTTCGCTTGGTAATAGATCTCTACTTCTTTTTCGAGATGAGACAGTATAGAAGTTTCCTCGGTTAGCTCCAGAAGGGAGAACCCTTTTTGGATAAGTTTAGCATTATCTGTACAAATCCCAATACGGACATAGCAGATAGCCAGCCTATCGTAGCTTTTCTTATTCTTGGCGTCCTCTAGTAAAGTGTAGCAGATTTGCTTACACATGTTTTTATCTTGAGTGTATAGATAGAGTGTGGAAAGGTTTAATAGAATTGTCATTCGCAAGTCATATAAATGTTGATAGTTTTTATAGACTTCTAGGCGTTGCAATATTTTTCCAGTGATGAGATGGAGGTATTCAATGGGAAAACTGAAAAGAATGGTATTGAGGATTTTTAGATCACTCTCATACCATGTATCTTGTTTTTCAATTTTTCTCCAAAGTTTTTTGACAACCTGGTCTGCGTGATCTGATAGTTCACCTGCCCCGTGTTGACGGATATAAATGACAACTTCAAGCATATCTCTGATTTCTTCTATAGGGAGATCGTGGTGGGTCTTGAGGTAGTCTTGGCATTTTTGAAATAAATTGACAAGATCGCTGGTCCCGATAATGGAACGCATATTGAGATAGGTTTGCATAATCTCTGTGCGTTGACTTGGTTGATAAAGTTGACAGATATATTCAAATTCTTCAAAACTCATATTGATTTGACGGAGAAGAAATTCCATATTTTCATATTTTGGGGTTGTCTTGCCACTTTCGATTTTTGATAAGCTGGTTCTTGAGAGAACACCCCCACAGACCTCTTCTTGGGTTAGCCCCTTTGACTCACGTATTTCTTTATAGACCTTTCCGAAATCATAACGCATGATTTTCTCCTTTCCGTGAAAAAAGTTAACAAACAATAAAATCCTATTAAAAATATTGTATCATAATAACAGGAATAGTAAAAAAGAAAACTAAAATAATGTGTGAAAAAAGTTAACGTAATTTTAAAATAGAGTAAAGAAGAGGTATACTATAGATATAAAATAAAGATAGGAGGAAAAAGTATGAATAAAAAAGTTTTTCGCTTTTTAGTTGTTCTTGCTTTCTTATTCAGCATTGCTACGGTTTTCCCATGGAAATGGCCGATGTGATGAGTTCGTTTTTAATAAAGAAGGAAGGTGAGTCCAATGGATAATTTAGTGATTGCATAAGATTTTCTGTGAATGTTAATTTTGTTTTAAAGTAGTTATTCGATAAATTTGAATTAATTATAATTTTGATTTTTAGTTTATTACATTATTTCATAGAAGTTTTAATAAATAATAATATTAAAATATGTGTATTGTAAATGGGATAATAAAGACGATATTAGTTATAGTAGATTAACTCTATAAAGTAAATTACCATAAATAACTGAAATCAATCGTTTTCAATATTCGATTTGAATAATACTTGTTTCTTGTTTTGATACACAATATAAACTTAGCGTTGCTTATTTTGTTAGATTTTTTAAGAATTATGGAGAATAACATGAAAAAATTAATAACATCATCTATAGTAGCATTATCATTATTTGGAGCAGTGGCTCCAACACTTGCTAATGCATCTACGATTTCTAATATAAGTAGTTCAGATAAGGTGGATGAATTTACTTCCGCAGATATAAATATAATTACAAATTACGGACAGTATTCATATGATAAAAAATTGACAGAAGTTGCTTTGAAATTAGAAAATTATTTTTCGAAAAATGAATATGGAGATCCAGTTTTATACGCAACTAAAGAACAGTTAATGGAAGACTTAGAGATTACTGAGCAGGAAGCTGAAGATATATTATCTATTGCAGAATTAGATGTGAGAAAAACTCAATTTAGAGGATTTGTCGGTTTGTATATTAATCTTGGTTCTAAAATTAGAAGTATGAATGGATGGGCTGCTGCGGCTTTTGCAGGTGGCTATTTTGGTTGGTATGCTAAGGAATTAGCAGCGGCAGGACCGTGGGGAGCTGGTGTTGCTGCGCTTGTAACAGCTTCTGCTGCAGCATTAGCTAAATGGGGTGTTGAAAATGGTGTAACTGTCTTGCATCTAGGAGATCACATACCTGGCATTAGTTTGTCTTATAACGTGTATATCCCATAATATGACTCATTTAAAATTTTATATCAAATCTGTTCTTAGTTCATTGGTATTTTTTATCCTTTTAATTTTTTTTATTAAAAATATATATTATCCTGCTTTAAAGATAACTATTGAAGTTATTCTGACATTTTCGATAGGTAGTCTTTGTTATTCTATTTTTTGTAAAACAAATCATGCTGCTTTTCTGCCAATCTCGGTTGTTTTATTTCTGCTGACTCTCTATTTGCTGGGAGGATAGTGTTTTAGTAGGAACTTTGTCATACTCAATCATTTTCAAAAAGCAACCTTGTCCATTGTCTGCTGACAGTGGACTTTAAAACGCTTTTTTCCAGTCCTTGAATAACTTCTTGAAGCTTATCAATGACGGCTTCCAATGTTTGGAAAGCCTTATTTTTGAAACCTCGTTTTCGAATTTCTTTCCAGACTTGTTCAATAGGGTTCATTTCTGGAGTATAAGGTGGGATAAAAGCTAACTCAATATTACTTGGAATCTCTAAGGTACTTGATTTATGCCATATAGCATTATCCATGACAAGTAAAATATAGTCATCTGGATAAGCTTGTGAGACTTGCCGTAGAAATTCATTGGTCCACTCAGTATTGCATCCTCCAGCAATGAGGAAAAAGGAATCTCCTGT